>CAYLYV010000005.1:0-70627 GCA_964387655.1 uncultured Cypionkella sp.
CGCTGATCACAACGCCGTCCACCGCGATCCGGTCTCCCGGGCGGGTGTGCACCAGATCGGCGGCGATGATCTGCTCCAGTGGCAGTTCCACCACGTCGCCGTCGCGTTCAACCCGTGCGGATTTTGGGGCCAGCTCCACCAGACGCCGGATTGCCGCCCCGGTGCGGCCCTTGGCCCGCGCCTCCAACGTGCGGCCCAAAAGGATCAGCACCACGATCACCGCCGCCGCCTCGTAATAGACCGCCGCCGTGCCAGCGGGCAACAGTCCGGGCGCAAAGGTGGCCACCACCGAAAACCCGTAAGCCGCCGTGGTGCCAAGGGCCACAAGGCTGTTCATGTCAGGGGCTGCGCGCAGCAGCGCGGGATAGCCCTTGCGGTAAAACCCCTGCCCCGGCCAGACCAGCACGATGGTCGTCAACACGAATTGCAACACCCAACTGGTTTGCATGCCGATCGTGTTCGCGATCAACATGTGTATCGCCGGAAAAAGATGCCCGCCCATTTCTGCCACGAACACCGGCAGGGTCAACGCCGCCGCAACCCACGTCATCCGCGCCAGTTTGGCGGCGTCGCGATCTTTGCGGCGGCCCTGATCCTCGTCACTGCGCGCCGCAATCGTGGCTGGATAGCCTGCGGCCACCGACACGGCGATCAAATCGGCTGGCGTCACCTGCCCCGGATAATAGCGCAGATGCGCGGTTTCCGTCGCCAGATTGACACTGGCCGAAGCCACCCCCGGCACGCCCGCCAGCGCGCGCTCTACCCGGCCCACACAGGACGCGCAGGTCATATCCTGTACCCGCAACTCCACCTCGGCCAGCCGCGCGGGATAGCCCGCCCGGTCCAGCACCTGTGCCAGATCACCGGCAGCGGTGTTGCCATCCGTCGTGATCCGCGCGGTTTGCGTGGCAAGGTTCACCTCGGCCTCGGTCACGCCGGGTGCCGCCTTCAACGCGCGCTCCACCCGGCCCACACAGGACGCGCAGGTCATTCCTTCGACAGACAGGGTGATGGTTTGGGCGGACATGGCGGACCTCATTTGCTTTGGACCTGCCTTATATGAGGGTTCCCAGCACTGGAAGGTCAAGCCCCAAAGAAAAGTTTTCTGCCCCCTTGACCTTCCAGTGCTGGAAACCCCCATCTCGGTCAGACAAAATGGAGAACCCCAATGACCAGACTTTCAATCCCAAGCATGAGCTGCGGACACTGCAAGGCAACCGTGGAAAAAACCGTGGCCAGCCTCGATCCTGCGGCGAAAGTGGCCGTTGATCTGGCAACCCGCCACGTTGACGTGACCAGCACAAGCACGACAGCAGCCCTGATCGCCGCCCTGAAGGGTGCCGGATTTGCGGCTGCGGTCGCCTGAGGCGCAGCCAGCGGGTGCTGGCTGCGATACTTTCGGCCTTTGAACCCTGCCTGCCTCGCATGGGGCAGGCAGGCCAATGCCCCCGCTGATCACATTTTCATGTGCATGCTATCCATGAGCGTCATCTCCGGCATCCCTTCGCAGCCAACCATGATCTTCATCATCGCTTCATCGTCAGAGATATCGCCAAGCGTGGATCCCGCCATCGGATCGGCCATGAATGCCTTGGTAGCCGTCATCATCGCGTCGGCATCCAGCGCCAGATAGTCCTTGCAGGTCATTTTCGCCGCATCGGTGGCGTCTTGTGCCATCGCCTGCGTCGCCAAAATCATGGCGATCATACCACTTGCTAGGGCTGCTTTGGTTGACTTCATCTTGTCGTCCTTTCGTTATTCCGCACCCCAATGATGCGGGCCAGAGTCTTCTGGTGCTTTGGTCCTTGCCGCCTAATCTGCCTGTCAGGCCATCGGGGTGTACTGCAGGAAAATTCTTCAAAGCTGGCCTGATCGGTGCCCGGCAAAGGCCGCAAGCGCCATGCAGCACTCTGTCCAAAGCCGCTACACATGGCTGATTGGCCCGCTGTTGTCAGGTGGCAGGATCAAGCCGCTCAATCTCTGTAATTCCGTGCCGATCCTGCCGCGTTGGTCAGCGGGATAAGAGTCAGCGGGCGGCAGGCCTTTGTTCAGATAGAACAGCACCAGATCACGGGCGATCGGGGCTGCCGCTGTCGAACCGCCGCCCCCATGTTCAACAAGAACACTCACTGCGATCTCTGGTTTATCGAATGGGGCGAAGGCGGTGAAAAGCGCGTGGTCGCGCCGTTTCCAAGGCAGTTCGGCCTGAGTTCGAACTCCCTCCGCGCGTTCGGCGGCCGTGATGCTGAACACTTGGCTTGACCCGGTCTTACCCGCCATGAATTGCCCTTCGGTCACTATCCGCGAGGCTTTCGCCGTGCCGCGATCCGAATTGACCACATCAAACATGCCTTGGTGGACCAAGGTCAGGGCCTCCGTTGAAATGCCAAGCGATTCCGCCAACGGGTCAGTGGCTGCTGTCGGCGATTTTACGATGCGCGGAATCACTAAGCGGCCCGAAGCAATTCGCGCAGCCATAACGGCAAGCTGCATCGGGGTCGCCAGAACGAAACCCTGCCCGATTGAGGTATTGATCGTATCCCCGATCAACCACTCACTTCCCTGCTTTTCTTGTTTCCAAGCGCGGGAAGGATTCACCCCGGCCGACATGCCCGAAAACGGCAAATCTGGCCGCTGGCCAAGGCCAAGCCGCGCATTCATCGCGTTCAACCCATCGATGCCAACACGCTGCGCCATCTCATAAAAGAATACATCGCAGGATTCGCGCAGCGCACCTTGCAGGTTCACGCGCCCGTGGCCGCCCTTTTTCCAGCAGTGAAACTTGCGTCCTGAGATCTCGACAAAACCGGGGCAACTGACTGTATCATCGTCCTTCACCACCCCTGCTTCGAGAGCGGCAAGCGCGAGCGACATCTTAACCGTCGAGCCGGGCGGATAGGCTCCTTGCACAGTCTTGTCGGCCAAGGGCCGATATTCGGAGTCTCGCAGGGCGCCATAGTCACGGGACGATATTCCATTCACGAACAGATTCGGGTCAAACGACGGGGCAGAAACCGACGCCAAGATGTCGCCATTGCGAACGTCTATGACAACCGCAGCGGCGCTCTGATCACCCAACCGCGCGAGGGTGAAGTTTTGCAGATGATGATCTAGCGTCAAGTGAAGGTCTTCGCCCGCGGTCGGTGCCGTTCGTTCAAGATCGCGCATAACGCGGCCTGTGGCGTTGACCTCAACTGCCAAGGTGCCCTGAACCCCACGCAATTCGGTTTCAAACGCCTTTTCAACACTGATTTTACCTATCTTGAACCCTGGCAGAGACAGCAGTGGGTCTTGCGTATCGGTCTCTTCAAGATCATTTGCGCTGACACGCCCGACATAGCCGATGGTGTGCGCAAAATCAGGACCGAACGGATAGGTCCGTTGCAATACAGTTTCAAGGTTGACGCCGGGCAGCGTGGGCGCGTTCACAGCAACCCGCGAAAGGGTTTCCCATGTGATGTCTTCAGCAACGGTCAGCGGTACAAAGGCGCTGGTCTTCTCACTGGCCTTCAGAATATCAGCGATTTCGCTATCGGTGATCGGCATGATCAGTTGCAATCGCCTGAGAACCCCGGCGAGGTCACCTGCCCGCTCCCGCACAATCGTCACCTGATACGTAGGCCGATTGTCCGCGAGGACGTCGCCAAAACGGTCAAGGACACGCCCGCGTGCCGGGGCGATCAGTTGCAGGCTGATCCGGTTTTCCTCGGCAAGCAGGCGGTACTGCTCGGCGTCACGGATCTGCATTTGGCGCATTCGCAGCCCTAATGCACCAACGAACGCGGTTTGCGCGCCGCCCATCACAAGGACGCGTCGGGTTATACGCTTTTGGCTGTCTTCCGTGGCCTGAGCAGAACGACGCATCAGATATCTCCAAACGGTGGAACTGCGAGAGGTAAGATCCGGCGCCTGCGCCATTCGGTACGGATGGAGAGGGCCAATAAGAATAGCCCAAGTGCGGTGACCGTCGGGCGGATAGGGTCGAACCAGCGCATCAAGGCTTCACCGCCAAAAATGAACATCAAGACCTTGTTGCAGGTAGGACAGGCGATCCCCAAGAACGACGCGATGCTGCCGAGCCCGGCCTTATTGGTCGAACAGCTTGGCTGCCTGATTGCGGCAAATACTCCGGCCAAACTGGCGAACATGAAAAGCGAGGGAAGTTCCCATCCTTCAATCGGTGTCATTCTCGTGAAGAACGGATTGCCCCAGACCGCCGTGATTGTGCCCATCGCGGCAAAACTGAAAGTTGCGATCAGAATTCCGCGTATGATCTTATGCGGATCGTGACGGGCAAAATGCGTTGAAAGCTGATTGGTAAGGCCCATTTCCATTCCCTATTCCGCCGCGAAAAGCACTTCGGCGAATTCATCGCCGTAGCCGACGTTCATGATCCACATGCCTGCCTTGGGTATCTTGCCTTGGCTTCGCCACGCCCCGGGACCGACCAATTCGAGCGGCTGGTCGAACCCATCCATGTGCATAGTGGTCATGGATAGAACCACGTCAGGTGGCATGCTGGATGGGATGTTTGACGTTGCGTCCGGCGAAAATTGGACTTCAATCCGATAGTTAAGATCACCCGTCATGTAGACTTGGGCTTCAATGAGGCCCTCCGGAAGCTGCTCTGAAAGGATCGCGGCAGGCCGTTCTGCTCCGGGGTCAGGCTCAGACTGCGGCCCAGAGCGAAGCGCGCCCCAAGCGAACAAGGCCGCAAGTGCAAGCATCGGAAGCCCAAAAAGGGCGCTGGCGATTTTAATCAACATTCATTTGCATCCCTGGTGTGTGAACCATTCCGGCCATGCCCGCATCCGCGATAGGCGTACCCGAAGGGGCCGGGGTGCCGGGCTGATCGAGCAAGTAGGTGGCGATTGCTTCTCTGTCGGCTTCATCCAGAAATGAGGTTCCGGCCTGCACGACTTCTGCCATGCCGCCGCCGAACACATCGCCGTCAGGCATCACTCCAGTGCGCAAGGAATAGGCCATGTTGGCCACCGTCCAGCCTTTGGCCGCAAGATCGGCGGCAAGGATCGCAGGGGCTTTGCTGCCGCCGGGCAAATTGTCGTTGCCCGCCAGCGCCTCGCTTTCCTTCAGGCCGCCCAGCATGTTTCGTCCTGTGTGACAGGCCGCACAATGCGCGGGTCCGGTGACCAGTTGCTGCCCTCGGTTCCAATCCGGGCTTTGCCCCATAACCGGTGAGATCTTCGCAGGCGACAGGTAGGCCGCGCGCCACAGCTTCAGACCCCATCGCATATTGAACGGAAAGCTGACGTCACTTTCGGCAGCCGCCACCGGTACAGGTGGCACGGTCTGGATGGCAGCCCAGAGATCGGCGACATCCTGATCCGACAGATCGGCATAGAACTCGTACGGGAAGGCTGGATAGTAGGCTTTGCCATCCGGTCGGACCCCCTGCCGCAAGGCGACCGCGAACTGGTCCAAAGTCCAGTCGCCAATTCCATAGACTGGATCAGGGGTGATGTTCGGCGGTACGAAACTGCCAAACGGCGTATCAAGCGGCGCTCCACCCGAAAGGGCAGCACCGCCCTTCGCCGCACCGGTATGGCAAGCGATGCAACCACCTGACCGCGCCAGGTAAGCCCCCCGATAAGCATCGCCCGCCAACATGCCTAGGTGAACCGGTTCAGCGATGGGCCAACTTGCTACAATGGCAATGCCGACAAACCCCATCGCGCCAAAGGCAACGGCCGTGCGAATAAGCCCACGCATGTCAGTTGCCCTTTCGGTAAAGGGAATGGCAGGACGCACAGGTCTGGCTGATCCGCTCGAACACATCGTCCGCAGCCGTTACTTCAAAGTCGATTCCGGTGAATTTTCCATCCGCAGTTGGTGCTGCAATCGTGGCCGCATTTTGATCGGCGCGCGCGACAAGGCCCATCAACTCTTCAACAGTGAAAGTTTCGGGCGGCGTTTCCATTGGCATTGTGGCGGCATCCATGCCCGGCATGCCCGCCATTTCGTCCGCGGGCGGAGCGGGTGCCGCAATTGGCACCGGCACATCGAGCCCGTTAACGGCGGCTATATCCAAACCTTCGGCATAGAGCCGCAATTCCTCAGACAAGGCCTCAAAGCGTGCCCAGTCGCTCCAGATTTCCGGTTTGGCAAAAGAGGATGCCGGGATCGGCTCTTCGGGAAACAAGCGCGCCATGTTGTCGCCCGCATGGCTTTGCAAAACCGTCGCTGCATCCCGCACGGCCCATTCGTCATAAGGGACCTGCCCCTGCATCATTGGCGCCAGATCCTTCATGACGTCGCGCATTGCGGACATGCCCATCATGCGTTCCATCACAACGCCCGTGGCCCCGTTATGCGCTAGTGCCGCCGCCCCAAGCGACGATAGGGCTATTGCGCCCAGTATTTTGTTTTTAAACATTCTTCACCTGTCTGATTGCTGTCTTGGTCAGGCCATAGGCCCAATTGGAACAACTTCAGACGCGGGGAGGAGGTGTATCAAATACGGGGTTGAAGGCGGCCAGAAGGACGGCTTGCGGCGGCAAGAAGCGCTGGCGATGCAACGTCTTCGCTGTAATAACCGACACATTTGACGGCACCACAAAGACGGTGCATGACGCGTAAGAGTGGCAGTTTGTCGGCACATGGGACTGTGACGCAATCGCAATCACAATCGTTTGGTGAGGCGCTTCAACTGCTTGAGCAACCGCTACGGGCGATAGAACAAGCGTCAAAATCACCAGAAAAGTTGACAGAAAACTGCCAACCCGTCGGGCAAAACGCATGATCTGACTTTCCCCGCGCATCACATGATCCCGTTTCCGCGCTGCAATTCTCGAACGTATATAGTGATCGCCGCGATTTCACCATCAGTCAGTTTTTGCTCCAGGGGCAACATCGAGCCAAACGACCAATGGTGCTGGCGCGCACCGTTGCGCACCGCAACAAGAAAAGCTGCATCGCCATGATGCGAGGGCTCGTAGATCTTGTGAACCAGTGGCGGTGCAATCCCATCTTGCCCGGCAGCATTTGCCCCGTGGCACGACGCGCAAACCGCATCATAATATGTCTTCCCGGTAGCGGCTTGCGCCGACAGCGATGCAGGCAGCTTTACCTCGACCAAAGCCGCGCCAGGTGTTGCCGTCGCGCTCCCAACTGCTTTATTGGGCGAAGTGTCGGGCAAGTTGCGCGCAAAATGCCAGGCCGTAGCCCCAACAAGAACTACGGCCAGAACCAGCCCTGAGGTTTTTGTGATCTTCATGCCTGCCCTCGCCCGTTCCGGGTCTATTTTGTCTCAGATCAGTTTAACTTGCGTGCCGACTTTTGCAAAGCCAAACAGTTCAGCAATGTTTTCATTGTAAAGACCGATACAGCCGTTCGACGATTTCCGTCCGATCTTGCGCGTGTCATGCGTTCCATGGATGCGGTAATACTCCCATGACAGATAAAGCGCGTGGGTGCCCAAAGGGTTATCGGGTCCGGGCGGCACGAACGCGGGCCATTCCGGGTTGCGCAGCCGCATTGCAGGTGTCGGCGTCCAACTTGGCCCTTCGACCTTGCGGATGACTTCTGTATAGCCAAGCCGTGTCAGATCATCGCTTAAGGGCACGCTGGACGGGTAAATCTTGTAGATGCTTTTATCTTCCGACCAGAACTGCACAACGCGTGCGCTGGTATCGGCAATGATCACGCCACCCTTCAAGCTGTCAAAATGGTCACGCCAATTCACCAGTTTGAAGGCCGAAATGTTATTGCGCACGGTGCTTCCGCCCAATGCTTGCGCGCCCGCTTGCCCGGCCATCATAACAGCCCCTGCTGCCATCGATCCCAAAAGGAAAATCCGTCTGCTATGTGCCTGCGCCATCCGAGTGCCCGTCTCTATTTTTGGTTTGTGCGATTCATCGCACCTTCCAGCGCTGGAACCACAAGGGGTTTGGGTTGAACTTTGCGTGAACAGACGCCCGGAAGCGGCTTAGGTCAGACCGCACTTTGTGCGTACAAAATCACCGGTGTGCCAACCGGCACCCTGTCATAAAGGTCTGTGATGTGATCATTCGTCAGTCGCGCGCACCCGTTCGACACGGCGCTGCCGATGGTTCGGGGTTTGTTGGTGCCGTGGATGCGCAGATAGGTGTCGTGCCCGCTGTCATCAAATAGATAAAGCGCCCTTGCCCCCAAGGGATTATCCTCACCACCCGGCATCCCACCGGCAAAGCGCGCATAGGCATCCGGATTGCGCCTGATCATTGCGGGTGTTGGTTTCCAGCTGGGCCACTCGCGCTTCATCCCCGCCGTGAACTGGCCCGCATGATATAGCCCGGGCTTTCCCACACCAACCGTGTACCGCAGGGCCTGTGCATCAGGTAGCGTCAGGAACAGCCGAAACTCATTCGGAAAAACGTGTATGACGCCAGCCGGGAGGGACGGCGGCACATCGACAAGTGTGGGAAGGAAGTCTTCAGGTAGGATGAACGGCTGCTCTTGATGCGCGGATGCAGGGCGCGTCGTAACAAGGGTTGCAGCAATGGCGGCGATGAACTCTCTGCGGTACAAGTATAGGTCGCCTTTTCATCGGGTGGTGTGTCGCCCTGGTACAGAAGCGCCATTTTTGTACCATTTGGCGAAGTGGCCACCTTCTTCAAATCACAACGCTGCGAAAGACCATGTTTTAAGGCGGATGTGGTATTCTGAACGAAATAGCGGTCATATCCTTGGGGATCGACCGGCCAATTCTTGCTCCCTGGGGTGCAAAGCTGCCTCGTCTCGGGAAGGTCAAACTCAGATGTCACCCAAGCGGCCCATCCCTCCGGAACTTGACCTGCTGATCTTGTCTTTCCCTATGCATTTCACATGGGAGTTCCTGCAAGCACCGCTGTTTCGCAGCATGCAGGACGTTTCCCATGTGGATGGCCTCAGGATATGCCTGCAGGCAACGTTGGGCGATATAGTCATCGCGCTGATTGCTTTCTGGACGACGTCTTTTCTGGCCGGAACGCGCCGATGGGCTGCCCACCCCGACCGCCGTTCCATCGCAGCCTGGCTTTCGACCGGCGTCGCCATAACCTTGGCGATTGAGTTTTACAGCACCGAAGTCACGGCCCGCTGGGCATATGGGTCTTCCATGCCACGGCTGCCGCTTATCGGAACAGGAATTGCGCCCGTGGCGCAATGGATTGTCGTCCCCATGCTGATGCTGTGGTATCTGCGCAGGCTGTCAGCAAAATCCATCTTATCAAACCCCACCGACAGGCAGGCGAACGATGGCGTTTAGCCCGCCGCCAGTCCGGTTGCGCAGTTGAATGGTCCCGCCATGCGCCTGAATGATGGTCCGGGCGATGGCCAGACCCAAGCCGACACCCCCGGTATCGCGGCTGCGGGACGCTTCCAGGCGAACGAAGGGTTCAAACACGGCCTCCAATTGATCCTCGGGCAAGCCCGGGCCTTTGTCTGCCACCGTGATCACTGCGAACCCCGGTTCTTTCGTCAGGCTGACCTCTGCGCCGCCGCCGTAGCGCACCGCGTTGTCGATCAGGTTGCGCAGCGCTCGGTTCAACGCATGGGGGCGGACGGTGGCGGGCACGGGTGATGAACGGGAAAGGGTCGCGCAGTCGCCACCCGCGTCGGCCACAAGATCACCCAGCGTGGCGGAAAGATCAACGGTGGCTGCGGGTTCCGTCTTGGCAACTCCCCTCGCAAACTCCAGCGTTGCTTCGACCATGACCTGCATTTCCTCGACCAAAGCTTTCAGGCGGACGCTGTCTTCTGTTTCGTCCAGCATCTCGATCCGAAGCCGCATCGCGGTCAGCGGCGAGCGCAAATCATGGCTCAGGGCTGCCAGCATATTGGTGCGCTCGGACACGAACCGGGTCAGCCGGTCTTGCATCCTGTTGAAGGCATATGTGGTATTGCGCACCTCTGACGGGCCGGTCAAAGGCAGCGGGTTTGCGTCCAGCCCTCGCCCCAGCCGGTCGGCACCCACAGCCAGTGCGCGCATCGGACCCACAACCCGGCGGGCTGTTGCCCATGCCACCAAAACCACGGCCAGCACCATCAAGATCAGCGGCAAAAGGGCTTGCGGTGACAGTTGCAGGCCAGGCCGGATGAACATCGTGCGCACATTCAGCCAATCCCCTCCGGCCAGCCGGATGGAAAGCGTCATCTCGATAGGCTCAGCGTGCGCCGCCATCATCGCCTGGTGCATGGGTCGCATGGCCGTCGGAACATTGTCGGGCACGGCAAATGGGGTCACGGCAAGGGCATGGATATCCGCCAAAACTTCGCGGTTGGGTTGGCCGAGGATCTGCCGGATCTGATCCAGAAACGGGGCGGCATCCACGCTGTTGTGCGGCGCCGTCGGACCGGGCCCCACTTCGAACCGCACCAGCGGTGAATCTGCCGCTCGCAGGATCTCTGCCCGCAGATCGGCAGGTGCGTCGTCCAGCAGCAACGCCACGTTTGCCGCCCGTCCTGCGGCTTCCAGCCCAAGGGCTGCGCGCACCGCGCGGTTGCGTTCGTCGGTCAGCAGGATCAGGCCAAGGCCCTGCGTGATGGCAAGCGCCAGCAGCAGCATAGCCAGCAACTGGCCGCCCACGGACTGCGGCAACACCCGGTCCAGAAAGCTGCGCTTCGGGGTCACGGCAATTCCCTCACATCGGCGGCCAGGCTGTAGCCGCCGCCCCAGACCGTGGCAATCAGCGCAGGCTTCGCCGGGTCCGCCTCGATCTTGCGGCGCAACCGGCTGATCTGGTTGTCGATGGTGCGGTCGAACACCTGTGCCGCTCGGCCCGAGGTCAGGTCCAGCAACTGATCGCGGCTAAGCACAAAGCGCGGGCGTTCCAGAAACACCGTCAACAGGCGGAATTCGGCGGTGGTCCGGGCGACTTCAGTGCCATCTGCATCGGTCAGCGTCCGTCGATCCGAGTCCAGCACCCAACGGTCGAACGCCAGCCGATGCCCAGCAAATGTACCACCTGTCACCTCGACCCGATCCGACCGGCGCAGGATCGCCTTGATCCGGGCCAGAAGTTCGCGCGGGTTGAAGGGCTTCGGCAGATAGTCATCGGCCCCGACCTCAAGCCCGACGATGCGGTCGGTTTCATCGCCAAGGGCTGTCAGCATCAGGATCGGCATGGAGCCTGCGGCGCGCAGGCGGCGACAGACGGAAAGCCCGTCTTCACCCGGCATCATTACGTCCAGCACGATCAGATCAAACTGACCGACCTTCAAAGCCGCATCCATCCCAATGGCATTTGCGGCGGAGGTCGCGCGCATGCCGTTCTTCTCCAGATACTTCGCCAGCGCATCGCGAATCTCGCGGTGGTCGTCGACGATCAGGATATGGGGCGGATTGCTTGTCATTATCTCTCCTGACCTGCACGCTAACCGATCGCGTCGCCCCTGCGCGCAGGCGTTTGTCGCAAACCGTCGCAGGACCCGCCCTTGCGACAGATTGATACAAAAGACCAGTCCGGCTGACAAACCTGTGGGACATCTGGCCCCCAGATTGGTCTCATCGCAATTCCGATCAGGAGAGTCAGAATGAAACGTTCAACCAAATTCGTCCTTGCAGCCGTTGCAGGCCTTGGTGTGGCCGCCGTTGCCGTGCCGGTCATCGCCCAGCAAGCGCAGATGCAGCATGGCGGGATGATGGGCGATGGCATGGGCATGATGGGCATGATGGGCGGCGCCCAAAGCTATGCCATGGCGACATTCGACACCAACAAGGACGGCACGCTCAGCCCCGAAGAAATGACGGCAGGGATCAAGGCCGAACTCAAGACCTATGACACCGACGCCAACGGCACGCTGTCACTGGAAGAATTCGCCGTGATGCACGCGGCCCATACGCGGCCAATGACCGTGCGCGCCTTCCAGATGCATGATGCCGATGATGGTAACTTCCGACATGGATGTCCTCTCCTTCTGTGATGGCTTCAACAATCATCACATTGGCACATTGCGATGCCGTCAGGAGGGGGCATCCACGCCATCAACAGAGCCCTTTCAGCCCACCAAAGCGTAAGGAGCACGCCATGAACATAGGCGAAGCCGCCAAAGCATCGGGCGTATCGGCCAAGATGATCCGCTACTACGAACAGACCGGCCTGATCCCCGAAGCGGGGCGCAGCGCTTCAGGTTACCGGACCTACACGACCGCCGAGGTGCAGATGCTGCGCTTTGTCCGCCGCGCGCGGGATCTGGGCTTCACGGTCGAGCGGATTGCCGAACTTCTGGCCCTCTGGCGCGACCGGTCCCGCCACAGCGCGGGTGTAAAGCGGCTCGCGCTGTCGCAGGGCGACGGCCTGCGGCGGAAGATTCGCGAAATGGAGGACATGGTGGCTACCCTTGAACACCTCGCCCACGGCTGCAACGGCGATCACCGCCCCGACTGCCCGATCTTTGTGGATCTGGAAGGCGACGCATCGGTCGTCTCGAAAGTCAGCCATACCGGGCAGAACTTCGGGCGTCATTGATTGACGTCGGAGGTCCCCGCAATGACGGCACCGCTGACTTGCGCCAGATCAGTGACACGCCGCCGATCATGGCGCTTTGGTGATCCATCTTGGTTTGGAGGTGCAGATGCCGGAAATCGACCCTTTCTTTCGCCTTGCCGTGGCTCTGGCCATAGGTTTGATGGTGGGGATCGAACGGGGCTGGCAGTCGCGGGAGGCCGAAGACGGCGCGCGGGCGGCGGGGCTGCGCACCTTTGGTCTTTCCGGCCTGTTGGGCGGGATCAGCGGCGCGCTGACCACCCAGCTCGGTCCACAAATCGTGGGCATCGCCTTTCTGGCCTTCACCGCCGCCTTTGGCGCGTTCAGCTGGCTGGAGGCCAGGACCAAAGGCACGGCCAGCGCCACCTCGATGATCGCCGGGATGCTGACCTTTCTTCTGGGGGCCATGGCAACGGTCGGTGATATCACCGTTGCCATCGCGGCGGCAGTCAGCATGACCGTCCTGCTGGCGCTGCGTCTGCAACTGCATTCTTGGTTGGCCGCGATCACATGGGTGGAAATCCGTGCCGGGCTGATCCTGATGGTGATGTCATTCCTGCTGCTGCCGCTGTTGCCGAACCGGGCGATTGACCCCTGGGGCGCGGTCAACCTGCGCGAGGTCTGGCTTCTGGCCATCATGCTGGCGCTGATTTCCTTCGCAGGCTATGTCGCGGTCCGACTGTTTGGCGACCGGCTGGGGATCATTGTGGCTGCGGCGGCGGGCGGGCTTGCCTCCTCGACCGCCGCCACGCTGACCTTTGCCCGGCTGGCGCGGGAACAACCGGGGACGGTCAACCTGCTGGTGGGAGGCATCCTGATCAGCGGGGCAGTGATGCCGCTGCGCGTGGCTGCGATTGCCTCGATGCTGAATCCGGCGCTGCTGCGTCCGCTGGTGGTGCCACTGGCCACGGGGTCGGTCATGCTGGGGGCGATTGCCGGACTGTTCGTGTTCGGCATGCACGGCAAACCTGCCGATCATCCGGCCCCCCGGCTTGCCATCGCGAACCCGCTGGTCGTGGGCACTTCGCTTGCACTTTCCTGCATTATCGTTGGGGTGATGCTGGCGGCAGAGTTCATGCGACAGGTCTGGGGCGATGCAGGGGTGCTGGCGGTGGCGGCCCTGTCGGGCATCGCGGATGTCGATGCCATCACTCTGTCCATGGCGCGCATGGATATGACGGTGCCGCTTGCCACACAGGCGATCTTGCTGGCGGTGGCGGTCAACACGACATCAAAGGCCACCATGGCTGCTTGGGTCGGTGGGCTGGCGGTGGGCCTGCGCGTCGGGCTTGCCAGTGCTGCGGCCCTGACAGCGGCGGGTGCGGCATATTTCTGGCTCGGCTGAGCAGATTTGGCCATTGCAGCAGCAGTATTTTCAGGCCATCGCCGATTGGCTCTGTGCGGCCGCGGTTTCAAGTTGGGAATTTCGCCATCGGCCTGAGAGTGGCGGAAGTATCAGGTCGCACCCGGTCGCGTCGTCTTCGGCTCGCTGCGCCACGCCCAGTCGCGGATTTCCGGCATATCCTGGCCGTGTGCTCGAATGTAAGCATGATGCGCGATCAGCTTGGCCTGCATGAGCTGTTTCAACCCGCTGCCCGGCCCCTGCGCTGCGGGAACCCGCTCCAGCACATCGAGCACCAGATGGTACCTGTCCAGTCCGTTCAGCACCGTCATGTCAAACGGCGTCGTGGTCGTGCCTTCCTCATTATAGCCGCGCACATGCAGATTGGCATGGTTGGTGCGGCGATAGGTCAGCCGGTGGATTGTCCAAGGATAGCCATGATAGGCAAAAATCACCGGTCTGTCGGTGGTGAACAGCGCATCGAACGCAGCATCCGACAGGCCATGCGGATGGACCGCCTTTGGCTGCAACGCCATCAGGTCGACCACATTGACCACCCGGATGTTCAGCCCCGGCAGATGTTCGCGCAGGATGCTGACGGCTGCCAAAACCTCCAGCGTCGGCACGTCGCCCGCACAGGCCATCACCACATCGGGCTCGCCCCCTGCCGGATGCGATGCCCAGTCCCAGATGCCGACGCCAGCCCGGCAATGCACCACCGCCTGTTCCACAGAAAGCCATTGCCACAGGGGCGGCTTGCCCGCGACGATGATGTTGATCCGGTCCCAGGTCCGCAGCACATGGTCGGTCACACAAAGCAGGGTATTGGCGTCGGGCGGCAGGTAAACCCGCACGATGTCCGCCTTTTTGTTCAGCGCCACATCGATGAACCCGGGGTCCTGATGGCTGAAACCGTTGTGATCCTGATGCCAGACATGGCTGGTCAACAGATAGTTCAACGATGAAATCGGCCGCCGCCAGGGAATTGCGCGACTTGCATCCAGCCATTTCGCATGCTGGTTGAACATGGAATCGACGATGTGGATGAAGGCCTCGTAACAGGAAAACAACCCGTGCCGTCCGGTCAGCAGATAGCCCTCGAGCCAGCCCTGACAAGTATGCTCGGACAGGATCTCCAGCACCCTTCCGTTGCGGCCAAGCTGCATATCTTCGGGCAGGATGGTCTCCATCCAGGCCCGGTCGGTGACCTTGAACACATCCTGCAACCGGTTCGAGGTGGTCTCGTCCGGGCCGACAATGCGAAAATTGCGCGCCTCGGCATTGGTCTGCAGCACCGCGCGCAGAAAATCACCCATCACCCGCGTCGCTTCGGCCTTCACCACGCCCGGTTGCGGCACCGCGACCGCATGCTGGCGCAAATCGGGCATGTCGAGCGCCCGGCGCAATGCGCCGCCATTTGCATGCGGATTGTCGCTCATCCGGCGTTGTCCCGTCGGCGTGGTGGCACGGATCGCGGCCACCGGCGCGCCGTCGGCATCAAACAACTCTTCGGGGCGGTAGCTGCGCAGCCACGCCTCCAGCAGCGCCAGATGCTCGGGGTTGTCGGCCAGACCCGACAGCGGCACCTGATGCGACCGCCAGAAGCCTTCGGTTTTCAACCCGTCCACCTCCTTCGGCCCGGTCCAGCCCTTTGGGGTGCGCAGAATGATCACCGGCCATGTCGGGCGCGGTGTCATCGCTGCCGGATCGGCACGGGCGGCACTCTGGATCGCCCTGATCCGCTGCATCGCATGGTCCAGTGCCGCAGCCATCCGGGCGTGCATGATCGCGGGCTCATCGCCTTCGACAAAGATCGGCTCAAAGCCGTAGCCGACGAACAGCGCCTGCAATTCCGCCTGCGGGATCCGCCCCAGAATGGTGGGATTGGCAATCTTGTAGCCATTCAGATGTAGGATCGGCAGCACCGCCCCGTCATGCACCGGACTGAGGAACTTGTTGGAATGCCAGGCGGCAGCCAGCGGCCCGGTCTCGGCCTCGCCATCGCCGACCACACAGGCCACGATCAGATCGGGATTGTCAAAGGCGGCCCCGTAGGCATGCGACAGCGCATAGCCCAACTCGCCGCCTTCATGGATCGATCCCGGCACATCCGGGGCGGCATGGCTCGGGATGCCGCCCGGAAACGAGAACTGCCGGAACAGCCGCTGCATCCCCTGCGCGTCGCGCGGGATTTCGGGATTCAACTCGCTATAGGTGCCTTCCAGCCAAGTATTCGCCACCATCGCCGGACCACCATGCCCCGGCCCGCAGACATAGATCACGTTCGCATCCTGCAACCGGATGATTCGGTTCAGATGCGCATAGATAAAGCTGAGGCCCGGCGATGTGCCCCAATGCCCAAGCAGACGCGGCTTGACGTGCTCGATCCGCAACGGTTCGCGCAGCAGCGGATTGTCGAGCAAGTAAATCTGTCCCACCGTCAGGTAGTTTGCCGCGCGCCAGTAGGCATCAATGTGCCGCAGATCGGGTTGCGGAAACTGGCTCAAATCGGTCGGCGCAGTAAGGCCATCTTCCATGTACCAGTCCTCTTTGAACGCAACGAGAGTCAGATTCCCGTGCTCAACCGCCCGCGCAGAGTGCACGACCTTCTCTTTCAAACGCCTGGCCCGCTCTGCGGTTCCAGATCAATGTCGTACACAGCGGGATGGCTCCACAGCCCTCGTTTCTGGATAACACGACCAGCAGCTTTGTTTCGGCGCTCGAAATGCCCATATCCGTTTTGAAATCACACTTCACGCCACCCGAAGGATCGTATACCCGATGACATCGCCGCGCGACCTTTCTGTAGCCTCTTACAATATCCACAAAGGCATTGGCACCGATCGGCGGCGCGATCTGGCGCGGACCGTGGCGGTGATTTCCGAGATCGGCGCCGATATTCTGGCCCTGCAGGAGGCGGATACACGCTTTGGCACGCGCACCGGCCTGCTTGATCTGGAGCGTATCCGCCGCGATCTGGGGCTGATCGCGGTGCCGCTGGACGGCGTCGGCGACGCGCATGGCTGGCATGGTAACCTGCTGTTGGTCCGCAATGCGCTGGTGCATGAGGTCCACCAATTGATCCTGCCGGGGTTCGAGCCGCGCGGCGCTTTGGTGACGGATATGCTGATCGACGGGCAGCCGTTGCGGGTGGTCAACGCCCATCTGGGGCTGTTGCCCGGCTCGCGGGCCGCACAAGCGCGCGCGCTGCTGGACAAGCTTGGGAGCCTGGAGGCGCGGCCAACCCTGCTGATGGGCGATCTGAATGAATGGCGTGGCAAAAGCGCGGCGCTGAAAACTCTGGGTGAGCAGTTCATGATCGGGCATCTGCGCCCAAGTTTCCCTTCGCGCTATCCGCTGCTAGCTCTCGACCGGATGATGACCTGCACCCAAGGCGAACTTCTGGATATAGCCACGCATGACAGCCCGCTGGCCCGACGCGCCTCTGACCATCTGCCGATTACTGCCAAGCTGCGGCTGGTACCGCAAACCGCAGCGAGCGTGTGATGACCGCACTTACCCTGCAGATTTTGCTCTGGATTGTCGTTGCCGCAGGTGCGACCGCCATCGCATCCTGGCTGGCGCACCGGTCCTACCGGCGGTTCCTGCGCAAGGCGCGTGGGCCAGCATCAAAGTCGCTTGGCCGTGGGGAGGTTCCGACTAAACTCGATACACTCCTTGATCCGTTGGAGGCCCAGAACCGGGGCCTATCCGGTCTTGCGACGCTGCTCGACAATTCCGACGCTTTCGCCGCCCGCGCGCTGTCGGCGGCGCAGGCGGGGCGCAGCCTCGATCTGATGTATTACATCTGGAACACCGACCTGACCGGCTGGCTGCTGCTTGACGCCTTGGTCGCGGCGGCGGACCGGGGCGTGCGCATCCGCCTGCTGCTGGACGATGTGAACGTGCAGGGTTTTGATCCGGCGTTTCTGGCGCTGACCGGGCATCCGCTGATTGAGGTGCGGCTGTTCAATCCGACGCGCAACCGGGGCCATGTTATTCGCCGTACCGTTGAGATGCTGCTGGGACTGGCGCGGTTCAACCGCCGGATGCATGGCAAGCTGTGGATCGCGGACGGCAGAATGGCGATCATCGGCGGGCGCAATATCGGCGACACGTATTTTGGTGCCCTGGAAGGCGGCACCCGCAACTCGGTTGACGCCGATATGCTGCTGGTAGGCCCAAAAGTGGATGAGGTGGCGGCGACGTTCGACAGCTACTGGAACCTTGGCCTGTCCCTGCCGATCCTTGCCCTTTGGCCCGGGTTCAAGATGAATCTGACCAAGTTCTGTACCCGTATAGCCTGTGAGGTCCGCACCCCGCCATCGCGCCGCTACCTCGCACAGTCGCTGGACGGGCGCACGGCAGAGGCAGTGCTGGCCGGGCGTCTGCACTGGACCGACAAAGTGCTGCTTCTGGCCGACCCGCCGGACAAGGCGTATGGCAACCACTCTGCCCCCTGGATGTCGACCGCCATCGCCGACATTCTGCTCAATGCCCAGACCGAGGTCCGGCTGATCACACCTTATTTCGTGCCCGGTCAGGCAGGAATTGCGGGGTTGACCGAGCTTGCGGCGCGGGGCGTCAGGGTCTGCCTTTTGACCAACGCACTGTCGGCGACGGACATGCTGCTGGTCTATGGCGCATACCGGCGCTACCGGGGTGCGCTGCTGGCGGCGGGGGCTGTGATCCATGAGTTCTCACCCGCGCCAAAGCCGGATCGCAAACGCGATGTGCTGCATTCCAAAGTGTTCGTGATCGACGGAGCGCAGGCCATCGTTGGCTCGCTCAACTTCGATCTGCGCTCGGCCTTCACCAACACGGAGTTGGGCCTGTTATTCGAGCACCCCGCGCTGGTGGCGGACATCAGCCAGATGATCGACACGCTGAGCGCCCCCGATCAGGCTTACGCCGTATCGCACAGCCAGCACGCGCTGCGCTGGACAATCACCCGCCCCGGTCTGCCAGCGGTGATGTTGGTAGAGCCCGAGGCGAGCAGGCCGCAGCGGGCGATTTCATGGCTGGTCGGGCTGTTGCCGATTCAGGCGTACCTATGATGTCAGATCCGCTCAAACTGACACCGCGAATTCGGTCATCATCCCAGTGGACAGATGCGGCATGTGGTGACAGTGCAGCATCCAACGCGCCGCCTCTCCGGCATCTACCGCCACTGTGACCATCGCCATCGGCGGCACCTGCACCGTGTCGCGCATCGCCCCGGCAAAGCGTTTGCCGTTGATCCCCACCACCTGGAACGTATGGCCGTGCAGGTGCATCGGATGCGCCATCATTGACATGTTGTGGAATGTGATTTCGACCCGCTGCCCGGATCTGGCGCTCACCGGGGTGTGATTGCCCCAAGTCTGCCCGTTGATCGTCCACAGATAGGGCTGCATCGACCCGCCCAGCATCAGCAACGCGGCGGTGTCGGCGGGACGCTCCGCCAGCGGAGCCTTGGCGCGCAATGACGCCTCCTGTGACAGATCGCTGTCGAATGCCGCTGCTGCCGTCTCGCCCATGCCTGCCAGTTTTTCAATCGCGCTCCCGGTGGTGGCCAATATGATCCCTGTCCGCTCGCGCGCGCCTTCACGCAAGGCCAGCACCGGAAACGCCCCCTCACCTTTCGGCAGGTCCAGTTCGATATCCAGCCGCTGCCCCATCGCCAACCCAAAGCGACGACCGGGCAAAGGCTGCACCTCGTGCCCGTCCACCGCGACAAGCCGCCCGTCGACCGCACCCGTATCGATCCAGAACACCGTGGCGGCAGCGGCGTTGATGACGCGAAGCCGCACCCGCCCGCCATTTTCCACCCCGATCACCTCGGGATCATTCAAGGTGCGGTCATTTGCCAGATAGGCGTCAAAGTTGAAATCGTTTAGGTCCATCGCCATGCCCGGCATATCCATGCCCACCATCGCATCGGGCGCAGGGGTCGCGGCACCCATGTCCATACCGGCCATGCTGCCATCACCGCCGGTGATTTCGGCCAGAACCTCGGCGGCGGGGCGGAAGCTGAAGTCGTGCAGGAACAGGACCACTTCCTGCCGGTCGGCCCTCAGATCGGCGGCACTGCGCACGATCAAAGGGGCGGCCAGCAGCTGCATTTCCTGCACAGGCACATGGCTATGCATCCAATACGTGCCGGGCATCGGTTCATAGTCAAACTCCCGCACCTCGTCGGGCTTCAGCATCGGCAGCGGAATATCCGGCACGCCGTCCTGTGCATTAGGCGGGATCTGGCCGTGCCAGTGGATGATGGTATCCACGTCCAGTGAGTTGGTCAGATCAACCCGGAACCGCGCCCCAGGGTCCAGCGTCAGACCAATGCCGCCCTGCGCATTGACCAGCCCCCAGACGGTCGCCGCTCTCCCGCCAATGTCCAGCGTGCGGCTGGTGGCACTCAGCAACATCGGTGTATGGTTAGCCGCCCAAGCTTGGCGTGGCAGGCCGATGCTTGCAACTGTCAGCGCGGTTGTGGCGATAAAACTGCGGCGTGTAAGCGGCGTAGTCATGATGTACTCCTCTGGGCTCGGCACGCAGAAGCATGACGGGTAGACCGGTTGAGCGCCTTGATCTGGATCAGGGCTGCACCACCGCCCTTGGGGTGCTCATGCGGACTTTGCCAAATTGATTGCACCACCTGATGCAGATCAACGACGTCTGACGCCCAATTTGATTTGTTTGATGGATCAAACAGGAGCGCACAATGAAACGGATATTACTTCTCTCCCTCTACGCGGTCGCCAGTTTTGGCCTCGCAGCGCCGGTCGCAGCCCAACAGGCAATGATGGACGGACAGGATGGCATGATGGGCGGCAGCATTATGTCGGGCATGAACAGCTATGCGTTGCGCATGTTCGATGCCGACAAAGACGGCACCCTGACGCCCGAAGAGATGACCGCCGGGATGCAGGCCGAGATCAAGACCTATGATACCGACAGCAATGGATCGTTGTCGCTCGCGGAGTTCGAAGCCATGCACGCCGCCCACACCCGGACCATGATGGTCCGCGCCTTCCAGATGCATGACGAAGACGGCGACGGTCAGGTGACGGAGGCCGAAATGGCGACAATGGCCGCAATGATGAAGATGATGATGGCCGGGTCAAAGGACGGGCGGGGCACGCATGGCGCAGGCAACGGTGACATGACGGACGGCAACTGACACTTTCGCGGGCCTTTTCGCAAAGCAAATGGGCTGGCAGCCAACCGGATAGGATAACCGATGATGAACGGCTATGGGATGGGATTTGGCGGCATCTGGATGATCCTTGTCATCGTCCTCGTGGTCCTCGCCTTTTTCGCTTTGGCAAAGTATCTCCAGAAATAGCGGGGGGGAAACTTGATGAGTTATACGATTGACTGCCGGATTCCGGGTGCCGCGTTTGGCGACGTGGACAGCCGCACTCACGCCGCGCTGGCCGCAAACTGCTTTGGTGTGCTGACCGAAATCGATGTGATGGCAACGATGAAGAAAAAGATCGGCGTGGAGATGCACATACCGCATCCTCGGGGCCTGCAACCCGCAAATGGCCTACGAGGCCATCGGGATGGAGCCACGCGTCGGCGCGATGCTGCCCTGCAATGTCATTCTGCCCGCGGTCGATGGCTCGGTTCCGGTCAGTGCGGTTGGTCCTGTTGCCTCGATGCGGGCGATTGATAACGAAGGGCTGCACGCGGTGGTGGGGCAGGTCCGCGGCCTTATGGCGCGGGCTGTCGCGGCAATCTGAGGTGCATCACCAGTGCCCCGGCTCGCCCGAAATCTGGTGCGATAGCAACATGGGTGTGCGAGCATGACCGACCGGAGCCAGCGCGATAGTTCGGGCTCAGCCGCCGCGCCCGTCAGGGTCATCCTGCCCGTGCTGATGCTGGCGGTGTTCACGATCTCGGTCGGGTTCGGGATACTGCTGCCGCAACTACCAGCGCTGATCGAGCGGTTGCTGGGCGTTGGTAGCACGCCTGCACAGGTGTCGCGCGCTACCGGGCTGCTGACGGCGATTTACATGCTGGCGCTGTTCATCTGTGCTCCGGTCTGGGGCTGGCTGTCGGATCACTGGGGCCGGCGGCGTGTGTTGCTGATCGGCCTCGCTGGTTTCAGCGCCACCATGTTCGCCTCCGCCTTATTCGAGACGCTGGCAGCGGTCTATGTTGAACGCGCCGTCAGTGGTGTGTTCGCGGCAGCGATCACACCGGTGGCGCTTGCCACCATCACGGATTTTTCGCCGGACAAGGGGAAACTGGGGCACAGACTTACATTCGTATCAATGGCGGGCATTTCTGGCTTTCTGTTCGGTCCGACGCTGGGGGTGGTGTTGTCGCGCTTGGCGGACGGGGCTGGGGGTGCTGCCGGGGCATTGACCGTGCCGCTTCTGGCAACCGGCGCGCTGGCGCTGGTGGCCGCAATTGCGGTCGCGATGTCGTTGCCGGGAAGGATCATACCGGCGAACAGACCCACCGCAGCATTGGGGCCCACCCCGGCACCCCGGCTGATGTGGCAATTGCTGATCCTCGGATTTGTGGTGTCCGCCGGGGTTGGTGCGTTCGAAGTCGGTCTCGCCCTGCGCGGAAAGCAGGAGCTGGGCCTGACGCCGGTGCAGATTGCCGCGATGTTCACGACCTGTAGTCTGGTGATGATCGTGGCGCAGGCCGCCGTGTTTTCGCTGGTCAGGCCAGAGTTAACCCGCTGGCTGTTGGCACCTGCCTTTGGGGTTCTGGCAGTGGGGCTGTTCGCAGTGCCGCTGGCGGGGAATTTTGCGCTAATGCTGGTGGTGACTGGCGGTGTAGCGGCAAGTGCGGGAATATTATCGCCGATCCTGACCTATTGGATTGCGGCAGAGGCGGGGCATAAATCTGGTGCCGAGCTGGGCAAGCAGACCTCGGCGGCGAGCCTTGGTGCGGCTGTGGGGTCAGCGGCGGGCGGGCTTCTGTATGATGTGACGTGGCTGCCCAACGCCGCGTTCGTATTGACGGCCGGCGTGGCACTGCTCGCCGTCTGGCCAAGCCTGCGCTTGCCAGGGCAGCTGATGCCAAAAGGAGGCACAACCCCACGCGCCTGAACCCGCGGCAGTTTACGAATCAGCGGGTAGCTTCGCCACAATTCGTCCGAGGTGCGTGATCAGACGATCAGAACTGGCGCAAAGCCGCCGCCGGGGGTTCTGAAATTCGTGGTCTGGCCCTGATAGATACGCGCGGCCACCAGCAGAGGCTTGGCTTCATATGTGTAGAGCCGCACATCTACCTTGCGGGCGGTCGGCACGCCGTCCAGCCGGATCATCCGCTGGCTGGGCGCGGCCAGCGCCTGCGCCACATAGTCAGCACGCGCGATGTCGGCCCAGACCGATTTGGTCAGCTTGTCACCACGATAGACCGCCTTGCCGCCGTGTCCTGAAACCGGCTTGAAAAACAACTGCCGTCGGCTCTGCCATAGGTCATCGGCGGTTTCTGGCGTGACCATCCGGGTCCGCGGGATGGATTGCAACCGCTCTGCCAGCGCCGGAGCAACACCAAGGGCGGTCATTGCGGCAATATCTGACAGCACAGTTAAATTGCGTTTATGCGCCATCAGTGCGTGGTTGTGCGGGTTGGGCGTCAGCACCACCGCACCCGACTGATAGGCGTCACGCAAGGCCACATGACCCGGCTCGGCCAGCGCGAAATCCACCAGCCGATTGTAAACCAGATCAACAGGCAGACCCTCCAGCCAAAGCCCGTTGTCGCGGAGGGTCAGCGCCTGAGGGTCGCAGATCACCGCGTCGATGCCGTGCTGCATCAGCATCTGCTGGGCCAGCACGAATTCGGGATACAGGTATTGATCTTTGGGTGCGTCATCGACAATGGCGATACGGCGCAGCGGGGCCGCACCACGCTGCCTCCGCCATTCAGAGCGGAACATCGCAATCACCGCAGCCTCGAATCCGGCGACCAGGCTGTCATCCGCAACCTGCACCCGCCCGACGCAGCACAGCGTCTGCGCCTGTGCCAGCAGTGCATTCAGAAACGCGCCGCCAGCGTTGGTGTTAACCTCGATCAGTTTCGGACCGTCATCGGACAGATGGAAATCATAGCCCATCAGCGCGCCTTTTGGTCCGTGATTGGGTTGCGCAATCTGGGGTGCCCAGCCAAGGACGGCAGTCCGATATGCCGGGCTCTGCGCCACCTCTTCGATGGCGGCCACGATATCTTGCATGGCGAGCAAGGTGGCGGCAGGCAGAAACACCGGAACGTTGGAAAAGAGATGCGGCTGATTGGCCGCGATGCGGTCCCGGAATCCCGGCTCGCCCGATGCGGTTTCCAGTGCCCGCGCCAGTTCGCGCTGATCCAGAGTGATGCAGGAGCAGGTCTGGTTCAGGTCCTGGGGGCCTTGGGCCGACGATGCAGTTGGCACGGATTGAACGGCGTCAGGCATCTGCTCTCCTTTGCGGCGTTGTCATCAGATTTTGCGCCTGTTGCACCGCCGATACCACATCACGGCGCAATCGCGCCACTTTGCAAATGCGCGTCAGCATAGTCGAAGACGATCTCGCCGTCCGGCTGTGCCAGATGCTGGTCCTTGTCCGGGCAATCGACACGCGACATCAGATGGCGGATCACGTTCAACCGGGCCAGTTTCTTGTCATCGGCTCGCACAACATGCCATGGCAGATCGTCGCTGTGGCTGCGCGCGAACATTTCGTTACGTGCTGCTGAATAGTCGTCCCAGTGGCGCAACGCAGTCTTGTCAATCGGGCTGACCTTCCATTGCTTGAGCGGATCGACGCGGCGGTCATCCAGGCGGCGTTTTTGCTCGGGTTTCGAGATGTCGAGATAGTACTTGAACAGTTGCGTGCCCGAGCGGACCAGCATCCGTTCGAACTCCGGCACGGATTGCAGGAAGTCTTCATGCTCGGCCTTGGTGCAGAACCCCATCACCGGCTCGACACCGGCCCGGTTGTACCAACTGCGATTCATCAACACCATTTCGCGGGTTGCGGGCAGTTCGGCAACGTAGCGCTGAAAATACCAGGTTTGCATGTCCCGGTCCGAGGGTTTGCCAAGCGCCACGACCCGGGTGTCGCGCGGGCTGAGATGTTCGGTGATCCGCTTGATCACCCCATCCTTGCCCGAAGCATCGCGGCCTTCGAAAATGATCAGAATCCGCAGGTTGTTCTTGATCAGATGCCGTTGCAGCTTGACCAGTTCGATCTGCAATCCGCGCAGGGCAGTCTGGTAGTCTTCCGGCTCGGCCGTTTCGGTCTTTTTCGATTTCTTGCTCATCTTCCAGATCCTTCAGGCATCTGCTGCGGCGTCGCCAATTTGCGGATGGCGAAGCGCTCACGCGCCGCGCAGGCTTGTGGTCGCCGGGTGCAGGGCGAACATTCTCTCGGCTGATAAGCCCGCCTCATTGAACCTCCCGCTGCGCAACGGCAACCCCGTCCGCCACCCTGTCGTTGGGATGCAGGATAACTTCGTCCGCTGCGACCAGACCCGACAGCACCTCGGCGACGCGTTCGTTGCGGTGGCCGAGTTCAACGACCGCAGTTCGGGCACGGCCATCACGAAGCGCAAACACCGCCCAGTCATCGCCCTGGCGGAACAGCGCCGCGACGGGCACGGTCAGGGCACTTGCCGTATCCCAGAGGCTGATATGAACGATCACCCGGAAGTCGTTGCCAAGCGTTGACCAATCCTGCGGCGGGTCAACAAGGTCGATCACGGTGCGGACGCGCATTTCCTCAATTCCAAGCGCAGAGATTTTGACAAACCCGTTGGGCTCGACCCTGACCACGGTGCCTTTGAGCGGTGCACCGCCCCATCCGTCGATCATGACGGCGGCGCCAGATTTCACCTTGACCGCATCGGTGGAAAGCAGGTCGGCCACGATCTCCAGATCGGTCGGATCGCCGATCTTGAGGAGTGGCGTTCCCGCTTGAACGATACCTTCGCTCTCCTGGCTGATCGCCAGCACCACGCCGCTCGCCGGCGCGCGCAGCTTGATGCAGCAGTCCGGATCGCTGGGCGCAGTCGCCGATGCCGGATCAAGTCGCGCCCGCGCTGCATTGACCTCGCTGCGGCGCACCTCAAGTTGGGCTTTTGCGCTTGCCAGCCCGGCTTCATTCACCGCGACATCCGTCCTAGCCACCTCAAGCGATTTGGCTGAGCCGACGTCCGTGCTGCTGAGTTTTTCGGCGCGCGTGAGATTGTCACGGGCAAGTTGCAGGGTCGCTGCCATCCGCATCACCTCTGCCTCAGCCAGTTGGACCGCCGCATCGGCAGCCGTTGCAGCCGCCTCGAGTTCCTGACGCGACCGGACATCGATCAAGGGCGGCGGCATCGGTTGCAGGACGGCGACGACGGTTTCTCCGGCGATCACACGGTCGCCGACATGCACCGACATTTCGCCCGGTGCGCCGTCGGGGCTGGCGATTCTGAGGACGGTGCCGGTGACCGGCGCAGTCACCGTGTAGACGTGGCGCAAATTGGTTCGTGCCTCGTCGTCAATCGTCACCTCCATGGGTCCGAGTGTCGCGGTGGCGAGGTCAACCGGCACCGGCCGCGGCCACACGAACCAAGCCACCGCCGCGACCGCGACGACCACGCCTAAAGACCAGAATGCGCGCTTGAGCCAGACCATTTTTCAATCCCGCGTTTTGAGGACAGCGACAAGGTCGAGCCAGTTGACCCGCCTTGCAACGATAAGTGCCGACAGCGCAGCGGCGAGGAGAATGATCGCGCTGGCAATGACATAGGTGAGGTTCTGCATGATCATGGGAACCCGCATGAGCTCGCCCGCAAGCCGCGTTTTCATGACCCATGCCAGGCCATAACCCATCAGCCAGCCCGGCGGCTGGGCGATCAGGGTCAGGAAGGTCAGCTCAAGCAACAGGATCCTGATCGTCTCCCACCGGGTGAATCCAAGGACGCGCAGGCTGGCCAGTTCTCTTGCCCGTTCCGACAGACTGATCCGCGCGCTGTTGTAGACGATGCCGACAGCGATGATCGCGGCGAGGCTGGTGTAGATCGCCGCCATCGTGGTGATCGTCACCGCGAGGGTGCTGCGGAAATTGGCAAGGGCGGTCTCTTTGAGCGCCACTCCGGCGACGGCGGGTGTCCCTTTGACGACCGCATAGAGCTGGGCGACCCGGCTTTGGTCCAGACTTACGTTCACCGCATTGACGCTTGGCGCCTCTCGCAGCAACCTGGCCAAGGCGTCAGCGTCCATCATCGCCCTGATGCCAAAGTAGTCCTCGACCAGAGCGGCGATTGGCAGCACCACCGTCCTGCGGTCGCCTTCCAGAAGGTCGACTTCCACGCTGTCGCCCACCCGGGCACCGAGGACGCCCGCAAGGTAACTTGAGATTGCCAGACCCGATTCCGGCAGGATAACGGGTCGCAAGTTTGTGTCGATGATGCGGCTCAGATCAGCATTCCGGCCACGGCCACTCAGCATGACGCGCCGTTCGACGCTGCCGTGTCGAATACGAATGGACACTTCGCGCACCGCCTCGGCGGCAAGAACTCCGGGAAAGCGGGCAACTTGCAAGACGGCATTGGCGGGCTGCTTCGCGACAAACCCGATGGTTGCGTCCTGACGGTCGGCCATGAAGTAGGTCACGTCGACCAATTGCTCGATTGCATTTCCGGTGAACAGGGAAACGATGAGGACCGCCGTGGCCAGCGCGATGCCGAATGCAGTCATCGCTGTGCGCAGCGGTCGCTGCCACAATCCGCGCACCATCATCATCAACCCAGGCTGCGCGGTGAATCGGGGGGGCGAAGGCAGGAACTCAAGGAAACGGCGAAAACGTGGTGGCGCTGCCGCTTGCATCGCGACCGCCGGGGGAAGCACGACCGCTGTCCGGATGGCGCGAGAGGCCCCGAGACCGGCGGCGACGAGACTGAGGATGGCTCCGAGCGCGTAGAGGTCGGGGTTTTTGGCAAACACCAGGAACGGAAACTGATAGAAAGTGCCGAAGAGCCGGGTGACAATGACGCCCAGCCAGGTGCCAGCGACGCTGCCGACGATTATACCAGCAGCGGCAATGACGAGGACAAACTTCAAATAATGCCCGGCAATCGCGCTGTTGCGATAGCCCAGGGCCTTGAGCAGGCCGATCTGCTCGCGCTCCAGCGAAATCAGGCGGCTCAGCACAAGGTTCACCAGGAACGCGGTCACCAGCAGGAAGATCGGCGGAATCGTGGTGCTCATGTTCCGCAGCATGTCGAGCCCATGCTCCAGAAAGGCGTGCGAGGTCTGATCCTTTCGCCCGTAAGCCGCGCTGCCGCCATAGCGGTCGAGCACCGCATCAAGCCGGTCGATGACCTGCGCTTCCGAGGCATCGCGCAAGAGCGTGACCGAGACCGAAGAGATTGCTCCGCTGAGGCCGTAGGCGCTGGCAAGGGCGCGCTCGGGCATCCAGACCACCGCGAACCGCCAGTTGTCGGGCATGCGGTCGCCGGGGCCTATCGCATAGATGAACTCCGGCGACAACGCGGTACCCGCGATCACCAGTTCTCGCCTCTTGCCGTTGAGGATCGCTGAGAATGTGTCTCCCGGCGCAAAGCCATGCGCCTGCGCGAACCCGTCGCTGACGACGACTTCACTGTCGCTCAGAGGGTCGGGCAACCGCCCCTCTTTCATGTAGAGGCGGTTGAGATCCGGCTCGCCCTGAGCGGGGAGGGAGATGAACAGTCCGCTCGCGGGTTCGGCAACGTTCGAGATATCCAGCAAGGCGAGTTTGGCGATGCGGCCGTCCGCCATCGCCACGCCGGGAATAGCTGCGATTTCGTCCAACACGGATCGCGGCGCGCGCGGCATGTTGGCGAAGACATCGGCGAACTGGTAGCGCTCGTAATAGGCAGCTCGCGTTTCATCGAGCGACCGGAACGACCCCACCGACATCACCAGGCTGGCCACACCGCCCGCAATGACCAGCCCGATGGCAACCGCCTGCGGCCACATTCGGCGAAAGTCCCGCAGAAGTTTGAGGTCGAGCATCCGCATCATCGGTTACCAGACCAGATCGGCGGCGCGCCGCCGCGTGGCGTTGCGCTGGATACGAGAGATGTTACCATCGGCGAAAAAGAACACGCGGTCGGCCACATCCTGGATGGTGGCATTATGGGTGATGATGAGTGTTGTGGTCGAAAGCTCGGCGCTCACCTTCAAAAGCGCCTCGATGACAAGGACGCCGGTCTTGGAATCAAGCGCTCCGGTGGGTTCGTCACACAGCAGAACCTCGGGACGCTTGGCAATAGCGCGGGCAATCGCCACCCGTTGCTGTTCGCCGCCCGACAATTCCGCCGGGAAGTGGTGCATCCGGTTCTCCAGCCCGATCATAGCCAGAGCATCCTGCGGGCGCATCGGGTTTGTCGAGATCTCGGTGACCAGAGCGACGTTCTCCAATGCGGTGAGGCTGGGGACCAGGTTGTAGAACTGGAAGACAAATCCCACGCTCTCCCGGCGGTAGCGCGTCAGATCGCGCTCGCGGAGCTTGGTCAGGTCGATGTCCTTGAACCGAAGATCACCGCTGGTCGCGGTGTCAATACCTCCGACGATGTTGAGAAAGGTCGATTTGCCGCTGCCGGACGGGCCAAGCAGAACGACGACTTCCCCTGCGCCCACCTCAAAGTTGACGCCCCGAAGGGCGCGCACTTCCACATCCCCAGACGCATAGGTCTTGGTCAGATCCTTTGCGGCGAATACGGGTGGTGCCATGTCGTATGTCCCTTACATTCCTTGGCGCGGTGCAAAAGTCAAAGTTCGCTCTTCTGATCCTGTCTCGGCACCATGGCAGCCCAACCCAGGTCCTTGCCGATGCGTTTGCGCAGCGCTTCGGATTGCTCGGGCTCGCCATGCACAATGAATATCTTGCGCGGCGCCGCCTTGACACCCGACAGCCAGCGCATGAGTTCGTTGCTGTCGGCATGGGCCGAAAGCGCGGAAAGATTCTCCACCCGCGCGCGCACCGGAATCCATTCGCCATGGATTTTGACCTCTTTGGCACCCTGCACCATATCACGCCCCCGCGTTCCCGCCGCCTGAAAACCGGAAAACAGGATGGTGTTGCGGCTGTCGGGCGCGAAGGCCTTGATATGATGCAGAACCCTTCCTCCGGTTGCCATGCCGCTGGCCGAGATGATGACTTTGGGAAAGCGGTTCGCCGTCAATGCCTTGGATTGCTCGACGTCCCGCACATAGGTCGCAATGCCGCAGGCGTCTCGGCAGACCTGTGACGAAAGCTTAAGATCGCCCGGATGGGCGCAAAGCAATTCGCTGGCGTTGATCGCCATCGGACTGTCCAGAAAGATCGGCACATCGCGCAGCCGACCGGCCTGCCGCAGCGACCACAGGTGATAGAGCAGCGACTGCGCCCGACCGACCGCAAAGGCCGGGATCACCACCGTTCCGCCGCGCGCCGTGGTCTGTTCGATGACCGCGCCGAGTTCCTCCTGCGGGGCCACAGGGGGATGTTCGCGGTCGCCGTAGGTGGATTCCATCACGACATAGTCAGGCGTGATGCCCGACACCGGATCGGGCAGCATCGCGTCGTCATAGCGACCGATGTCGCCGGAAAACAGCACGGTCTTGCCGGACCAGTCGACCTCGACCGTGGCAGCGCCAAGGATGTGGCCCGCGTGACGGAAGCACAGTTTGGCACCGAACCGAGTGGTGAAGGGCTGATCGAACGCGATGGTGCGGAACAGCGCCAGTGCCCGTTCGGCATCCTTGACGGTATAGAGCGGCTGTGCCGGCTTGTGCTTGGTAAAGCCTTTGCGGTTGGCGTAATCGGCGTCCTTCTCTTGCAGATGCGCGGAATCGGCCAGGATCAGCGCGGCGACATCCTTGGTCGCCGGGGTCGCGTAGATGGGACCATGAAACCCGTCCCTGACCAGTTTCGGCAGATAGCCGGTATGGTCGAGATGGGCATGGGTCAGGACGATGGCGTCGATCGAGGACGGCGGGATCGCAAACGGCTCCCAGTTCAGATCGCGCAGGTTCTTCAGCCCCTGGAACAGGCCGCAATCGACCATGAGCCTGTGGCCTTCACTTTCCAGAAGATGCTTGGAGCCGGTGACCGTGCCCGCGCCGCCTAAAGATGTGAATGTCAGCATGATGGTCAGCTCTCCTTGCGAAGCGGCAGGGTGTTCAGATGGCGGGCGATGAGCGGGGCAACTGAGACGGCGTTGCTGGCATGGGCGACGGTGTCGGTTGACACCACCCGCGCCGCCACCTCGGACAGCAGCGCAAAGGCGTCACCGGCAAACAGGGCATGCACGACCGCGCAGATCGGGCGCGGCAGGCCCATGGCAGAAAACTGGCGCGCCGCCTCGATCAGGGTTCCTCCGGAGGAAGCGATGTCATCCACCAGCACCGGCTGTCGCAAGCGATGGGCCGACAGATCGGGCATGGCAATCTCCACGCTGCGGTCGCCGTGACGGGTCTTGCGCAGCACCTCAAAGGGGGCGCCGATCCGGCTGGCGATTCCCGAAACCCATTGGACGCTTTCCTCATCCGGGCCGATCAGCAGCGGCGCCGCGACATTGGCCGCGATCCAGTCGGCCAGCACCGGGGCGGCGTGCAGACTGTCGGCTGGAATCTGGTAAAGCGCGGACAGCAGTGGATAGCGATGCAGATGCGGATCCACCGTGACGATCCGGTCGAAAGTTGCACTCAGCAGCCGGGCGAAGGTTTGCGAGGTGACGGCCTCACCCGGATTGAACACCTTGTCCTGCCGCATATAGGCCAGATAGGGCGCGACCAGCGTCACTTCGGCTGCGCCAAGGCGGTGGGCGGTATCGGCGGCAAAGACCAGCCGCAGGAATTGATCATCCGGCGCGGCCAGCGTGCAGACCAGATCGACCGCGTGACCTTTGACCTCGGACAGGATGCGAAAGTAGGTCTCGCCATCCGGAAAGCGCCGGGTTTCGCTTTCGACCATCGACCAGCCTCCTTCTGCGGCAAGCAGTCGGGCAAAGGTCTCATTGCCGGGAAGGGGCAGGATGAGGCGGCTCAGATTCGGTTCCTTTCTTGATTTTGCGCTGTGCGGGGTCGGGCATCAGCCTTGCGACAAGCTGACGATTCCGGGATTGGCGGCGACGAATTCCGCTGCATAGTCGATCTCGCTGCGGGTCTGGCCATGCAGGGTGAACAGGGCCTCTCCCCGGTGCACCCGGCGCCCGAGCGGCACGTGAAAATCCACCCCAGCCAGTGCGGCGGCGGGTGCCCCGGCCAGTTTGGCAGCCTTGGCGAGACGGCGGTTGTCGATAGCGGTGACCGTGCCATCGCGGGACGCCGTTACATCGCGACGGAAGGGCGCAGTCGCGAGCCGCTTCAATCCGCCCTGCGCCTCGCAGATCGCCAGAAACTTGCCCTCTGCCGCGCCAGAGGCCAGAATCTCTGCCGCCAGGCGCCGACCCGCGCCTGCCATCCCGGGCCGTGCAAGGTCGATGAGATGCGCGGCCAGGGTCAAGGCGCGGTCGCGCAGATCGGCGGGGGCATCTGCCTGATTGCCCAGAACCGCCAGCACATCCCGGGCCTCCAGCGCCGGACCGATGCCGCGCCCGACCGGCTGGCTGCCATCGGAAAGCACCAGATCGACCACCAGCCCGAAATGGTCGGCCACCTGGCGCAGCCGCTCGGCCAGCCGAAGCGCCGCCGCCTGGTCACGGATCTTGGCGGTCGGGCCAACCGGCAGGTCCAGCACCACATGGGTGGAACCGGCGGCGATCTTTTTGGACAGGACCGAGGCGATCAGCTGCCCCTCACTGTCCAGATCCAGCGGCCGCTCGACCCCAATCAGGATATCGTCCGCCGGGCTCAGGGCCACCGAACCACCCCAGACGATGCAGCCGCCCTCCTTGTCGACCACCTCGCGCATGGCCGTCAGATCAAGGTCTACCGTGGTGAGCGCTTCCATCGCATCTGCGGTGCCTGCGGGCGAGGTGATCGCCCGCGACGAGGTTTTTGGAATGCACAGGCCCACAGCAGCGATGATCGGCACAAGGATCATCGTGGTCCGGTTGCCAGGCAGACCGCCGACGCAGTGCTTGTCGGCCACAACCGCCGAGGTCCAATTCAGGCGGTCGCCGACTTTGACCATCGCTTCAGTCAAACCGATTGTCTCGGCCAGATCGAGCCGGTCTCCAGCGCAGGCGGTCACGAAGGCTGCCAGCCGGATATCGTCGTAGGCGTGACCGGCAATATCGCCGACAATCGCCGCAAGCTCTGGCCCCGACAGCGTCCCACCATAAATCTTCTTGCGGAGAAAGCTGTCCGAGGCCACGGGCTCGGGGTGCGACATCCGGGCGATATCGCCGGCATTGGCGGCCAAGGCGATCCAGGCCGCTTCCGACAGGCTGGCTTCCTCCATCCCCAGAATTTCATCGCCGACGACGTAAAGCGTCGCCGTGATGCTGCGGTCCCCGACAGTAACCCGAACGCGCGAGCGCACCTGAAAGCCTTCCGAGCGGCAGACTAGACAATCGCGGTGCATGAACACCACGAATTCGCGGTAGGTGTCGATCCCAAGCCTGCGAAGACGCAGGTGCGCCCCATCGGCTTGTTCTAAGGCAGCGTTCATCGGATTCTCCGGCTTGGCAGGTCGTCACATCGGGGCAAGGAGTGGGTCACCTCATCACGGCGCAGGGGGCATCATCGCTCCGCCCATAGCTCCCATGCCCGGCATCTGCTGACCCGCCATTCCGAAGCCCATGTGAACCGGAAGAAGCATGGTCGCGGTACTGCGCTGTTCGTCAGTCAGCGCGTCCCACAGCGGGGCGAGGGCGGCTTTGAGGCCGCGCAGGCCGTCCAGCTCCGCCGAAAGCTGCTTTTCGGACTGGTCCAGCCGGGCGACAAGATCCGGCGCTGTCGCGTCCATGCCCGCCATTTGCGCCGGTTTGAGCGCCGCCGAATAGGTGCGCAGCGCGTCGGCAAAGGCGTTCCACTTGTCGGCCTGGGCGTCGGTGATCGCTAGTTCCGCTTTCAGGAAGGCAATTCGTCCCTCGACCCGTTCGGTCAGGTCAAGGCCACCCATCGCATCCTGGCCCTGCATGGTCTTCATCATCTGCATCATTGGCATCTGCGCCATCATGCCCTGCATCATGGACCCCATCTGGTCGGCCGGGGCTTGATCTGCGGGTTGCGTCGCAGCGGGCTGATCGACAGGCTTGGCGGGATGATGCGCGTCAGTGGTCTGCGCAACTGCCCCGAAGCTGAAGGCGGCGAGGGCAAGGGTGGCGAGGGACAGGGTTTTGATCGGGCGGGGCATGGCGGTCTCCATTCTGATCAGTGTTGCGGTCGTTGGTCTTCAGTGGGCTGGAAGCGGTGGCTGGGTCGCGTCGAACGGCTGCCGCTGGAAGTGGCTTCAGTCATCTTGGCTGGACCTATAGACGCGGCGCGGCTCAATTCATTACGGGGGGTGCAGAGGTCATGTTGGTCTTCCCCTTTCACCGGCGATGATCAGGGCAGGTAAGTGATGCCGTTCGGCCCCTTGCCGACGGAGATCGTCGCGATCACGGTTTGCGTCGCCACGTCGATGGCCGAGACAGTTGCGTCAAGGATGTTGGTCACAAAGACGGTCGCACCATCGCTGCTGACCACCACACCATGCGCGCCACGTCCGGTCACACTTGTCGCCACCACTGTGTTGGTCGCCACCTCGATCACCGAAACAGTATTGTCAGGGCCGTCCTCAGTGCCCTGATTGGCCACATAGACAAAGCGTCCATCCGGCGTGGCAAAGACTTGAATGGGATTGCGGCCGACATCGATGGTCGCAACCAGAGTACGGGTTTTCACGTCAACCACCGCCACCTGGTTCGCATCGCGCAGCGACACATAGAGCAGGCTGCCGTCCGGGGTGAACCCCACCTGCACCGGCGTGATGCCGACCGGAATGCTGGCAATTTCCTGCAGCGTTTCGGTGTCAATCACCGACACCGTGCCGCTTTGTACATTGGCAACCATGATCTCGCGCCCGTCCGGGCTCAGCCGCAGGCCGTGCGGATAGTCGCCAGTGGCCACGGTAGCTGTCACTGTGCGCGAAACCAGGTCGATGACGCTGAGCGTATCATCTTCGGCGTTGGTCACGAAGGCGCGCTTTCCGGTCAGATCGGTGATCACATGGGCGGGATGCATCCCCACCGCAATCCGCGCGACCGGGCCTGCCGCCAGTTGAAGCGGATCGAACAGCACCAATTCACCTAGGGCCTCCATCCCCGCCATACTGTCGCCCGAGGACTGATCGCTGGACTGCGCGGCGGTGTGTGGCGGCAGTCCCACGGCAAGAAGTAGCGCGCCATCCGGAGAAATCTGAATGTTGTGCGGCTCAACAGTCGCCGGAACCGTGGTGACTGTGCCGCTTCTCAGATCGATCTGGCTGATCGTGGAGCCGTATTCGTCGGCAGTAAAGATAGCACCGCCGGTCAGCTTAGCCGTAAGCGTCTGTGCATTAGTGGGGCTGCCCAAACTCAGGACTGCAATGGCAAGCCCAAAGAACAGCCCGTTGAAGCGACGGGTGCCGGCCCTGTGCGGAGCCACCCCGTTCATTGGCTTTTCGGTTTGGCATTCGTGTGTCACGGTTGATCGTCCTTCTGTGTTTTGGGCCTAACCCGCAGCAACCTGCGGCTGCTAGAAAGGCACTTGGATTGTCCGCGCGGCAGCGAATCGCGCCAACCGGGTCTGGAGTTTTCACTGTTTCATCAAGCGGCCATCCGATTGTCTTCGTGCCAGAACACCGCCAGGCTGATTGCCCATAACAGCGCCATGCCGAGCAGAAGCCACTTGAAGTCCGAGTTGATGGCAAAGTTCACGGCGGCCATCAAACCGATGGACGCGGCGCCTCCGATGAGCGCGCCAATAAATGCACCACGCTGATGCGCGCGATACGCTGTAGTGGCGAGCGTGATCGTCAGAACCCCGGTCGCCACCACGAACCCGCCCATCACCTGAAACACATGCGAAAGCCACATCTCAAGCCTTGGCCGGACACCCTGCAACTGCGCGTCCGACCACGCCATGAAGCGGATGTCCTCTGGCAGCAGGGCCGGGCGCAGCAGCAAGAAGTAGAAACCCATGAGAACAAGGCTTGCCCCCGCCGTCGCCAAGAGGATCGATGACAACGTCCAATTGCTATCTGTCTGACGCATGGTTAAGGCACTTTCCTTGTCGTCGACTGTGACTGTTTTCCCGGTGATCGCGTCCTGGCCAGTCGCCAAATCTTCCGGCTCACGCCGTGACCGGGTGAGCTTTCGCGATGCCTTCAAGCCTGGTTCGTTTCAGGAGCAGCGCATTGACCGCCACCAATGCCGAACTACCCGACATCGCCAGCGCTGCAATCTCGGGGCTGACAACATAGGGGTAGAAGACGCCAGCGGCGGCGGGGAAGGCCACGACGTTGTAGGCAACAGCCCAGAAAAGGTTCTGATGCATCTTGCGCAAAGTGGCGCGAGACAGGACGATCGCGCCGACCACGTCATAGGGATCGCTTTTCATCAACACTACATCGGCGCTTTCCATTGCCACATCGGTGCCCGCCCCGATGGCAAAGCCGACGTCGGCCTGGGTCAGCGCCGGAGCATCGTTCACCCCGTCGCCCACCATGCCGACCTTCTTGCCCTGCGCCTGCAACTCCTTGACCTTTTCGGCCTTCTGCCCCGGCAGCACATCGGCCAGCACAATGTCGATGCCCAGTTCGCCCGCGATGCGCGCCGCCGTTCCGGCGTTGTCGCCGGTCAGCATCGCCACCTGCACGCCGCGCTCGCGCAGCTTTGCAACCGTTGCCTTCGCGGTGGGCCGCAGCGCGTCGGCAATCGCGATCAGGCCAAGGATGCGGCCGCCCTCGGCCACATGCACCACCGTCCGCCCGGCACCCTTGAGCGTGTCGGCGCGGTCCGCCAGCGCGCCAAGCGCCACCTTCTCCTCGTCCATCAACCGCCGGTTGCCGACCAGCACCGGTTTGCCCGCGACATCGGCCCTAGCACCGCGACCGTCAAGCGTTTCGAACGCCGACATCGCGCCGATCATCAGGCTCGAGGCGCGTTCGACGATGGCAACAGCAAGCGGGTGGTCCGACCCCTTGTCCACCGCCGCCGCCGCCGCCAGAACCTCGTCCTCGCTGCGACCTTCGGCGGCCACCACTTCCACAACCTTGGGCTGGCCCATGGTCAGGGTGCCGGTCTTGTCGAAGATGATCACATCAAGCTTGGTGGCGTCTTCCAGCGCGCTGGCGTTCTTGAACAGGATGCCGTTCATCGCGCCCAGTCCGGTGCCGACCATCACCGCCATCGGTGTGGCAAGCCCCAGAGCGTCCGGGCAGGCGATCACGAAGACGGTGATGGTCAGGGTCAGGGCAAACAGCAGCGGGGCCCCCAACCACCAGTACCAGACCGCGAAAGTCGCCAACCCGACCACGATCGCCACCAGCACCAGCCATTGCGAGGCGCGGTCGGCCAGAAGCTGTGCCGGGGCTTTGGAATTCTGCGCCTCCTGCACCAGTTTGACGATCTGCGCCAGCGCGGTATCTGCCCCGACCTTCGTGGCGCGGTATTGGAAGGTGCCGCTTTTGTTGATCGTGGCGCCGATCACCTGACTGCCGGGCGCCTTGTTGACCGGCATGGATTCGCCAGTCAGCATGGATTCATCAACCAGCGAAGTGCCTTCAATGACTTCGCCATCGACCGGGATCTTGTTGCCGGGGCGGATCACCACGATCTCGCCCGCCAAGACCTCGGCAGTCGAAACCTCGACCTCCACGCCGTTGCGCAACACATTGGCTTTGGGTGGCGCAAGATCCAGCAAAGCCCGGATCGCCTCGGACGCTCCGGCGCGCGCGCGCATTTCCAGCCAGTGGCCCAAGAGGATGAAGACCAGAAGCACGGCCACCGCTTCGAAGAACTGCACACCTGGAAAGAACAGGACCGAGGCGACGCTGAACACATAGCCGGTGCCGACCGACAGCACGACCAACACCGCCATGTTCAGGACGCCGTTGCGCAGCGCCCGCGCGGCGGCCACGAAGAACGGCCAGCTTGGATAAAGCACGGCGGCGCTGCCAAGGATCAACAGCCAGACATCCAGCCGCAATCCGAACGGCGACGGCGGCGGGGTGAACATTCCGGCCATCGGCGACCAAATGAAAATCGGGATAGTGAAGACCAGCGCCACCCAGAACCGGTTGCGCATGTCCCGCACCATCGCCTGCATGTCGCCGCCCGCACCATGGCCCATCTCGGCGGCCATCGCGTCGTGGGCAGCGGTAGATTTCGCCATCCCCGACATGCCCGCCATGTCGTGCCCCGCGTGAGGATCGGCTTTCGCAGCGGCAGGTTTCGCCATTCCTGGCATATCTTCCGGCAGGCAGACATGGGCAGGTGTGACTTCGCCCCGGCAATGCTGGCCGCAAGCTTCGATTACCTTGCGCAGCTTGGCGGCACTGGTGACGCCCTCGTCAAACCGCACGGTAATAGAGGTCGAGCCGGGGTTGGAGGTTGCCTCCTGCACCCCAGTCTCGGTCAGCAGTTGCCTTGCGACCCCAAGGTGGTCCAACCCACTGAAATAGGCGCCAATATCGAGTGTTGCGGTTTTTGTCATGTCTTTTCCTCGATGTCGGGTCTGAAGGTGTGGGTTGAAGGTGGCAGCTATTGCCGCATGTCGCGCCATCAGCCGCCGCAGCAGTCCGTTGAACCTGCCGGTTTGGTCTTGGTATCGCTTGCTTGGCCATCGGTGGACTTGTCGGAGGGCGCGGCCTGCGGTTTGGCCTTGGCGTCAGCGCCGCCGCAGCATGAGCCGTCGTGGGCATGGTCATGGCCACTGTGGGAATGCGCCAGTTTTGAAATCTCGTTCATTGTCTTTCTCCTGATCGCTGTCATCTTGAGGACGCAGGCGCGCAATCTTCTCGCCTGTCCTTATCCTAAAGACGCCCGAGCCGAGTCATTATTACAGGTCAACCCTTTGCCGCCGAAGCGGCACGCAACAATTCCACCCGCCGGACCGTATCGCAGCCGCAATCTATGAAGCCATGCTCCGGGCAAGTCAGGCACATCTCGACCAGCCGCAGCTTCAGCGCGTGGCGGGCGCGGTGCAGCCGAACGGCCAGATTGGCCAGCGACAGACCCAGATCAGCGGCCACTGCCGCGCGCGATTCCTCGTTCAGGTCGATCCGCCGGATCATTTCGGCATAGCCGGGCTTCAGCGTTGCGATCAACTGATGCAGACAGGCACAAACGGCTGCGTCGAGTTCGGTATCGGCCACAGGAATCTTGTCGAAAAACTCTGGGCTCATTATTGTCTCCCGCTATCTGCACCGCGCTGGCGGTCGGCAATGGATGTGTCCAAGAGACGGATGAGACAGCCCCGCACCGTGCTGATACCGCGCAAGTCTTCGGCGCGTTTAATCGCCCGCAACATGAAGCTTTGCATGACATCGCGGGCCTCCACGAAGCTACCCAGTCGCCGTTGAAGATAGGATAGACATTGCTGATGGCTTTCGGGGTCAGGGTCTGGCGGTCGACGGCGGTATCTAAGCTATCTTCCGGGGCAGATGGGTGGTTCTCGATGACATTGTCGGTTCCAAGTTCTGGGTTCATCTGTGGGCTCTTGAAAATCAGCAGTGCAGTCCATGGCGCGGCTACGGCATGGTCAGAGATGTCAATCGCAGACGTCAGCCACAGGCACAGTCCATGAAGCTGCCTTCGCGGCAGGCTGGGCAGGATGTTTCCAATTCTTGCCGCAACGCTTGGCGGGCTCGGTGCAATCGCACGTTCAGGGCATTCATTGTCAGCCCTAAGTCGGCGGCAATGTGGATGCGGGGTTCGTCCTCCAGATCGGCGCGGCGCAGAATCGCGGCGTGATCCGGCCGCAACCGGGGCATTGCGGTGTGCAGGCATCGGCACGGGCCGATGCCGGGATCAGCCTCGGGTGCCGTCACGGCGATGCTCAGCTCGTACGCATAGGCAGTTTCGGCCCGCTGCCGCACTGCCCGACGCCGATAATGATCAATCAGCGTGTGACGTAAGATCTGCCCCATCCAAGCGTTGACTTTTTCCTCTTGGCCCGCCGATTGCGCGGCGCGGATCACCTTGAGGCTGAAGTTCTGTAATGCGTCTTCTGCTTCGTCCAAGCTGCCAAGCCTGCGCCGAAGGTAGCCAAGGAACTCTTGTCTGCCCGAAAGCAGGCGTTGATTGATTGCCGGACTGCATGATGCAAGAGATTCCGGTGAGGAATGTGCATTGGTGTGAATAGACATAGAATTCTCCGTGCGCGGAAAAGCGGGTTAAAGCGCGACGCAGCAGCGATCGACCGCCCCGCATCAGTCAGACATGCGCACGGACAGGCTTGGGCGGACGAAGCAACCGCTGGCTCATCGGGGTCGGACCGCAGGTCCCTGCCGCGTAGCACCAGACGCCAGAACCCAGGACGGGTAAGAATTGCAAATCGGTTCGTGCTCTTCCCGCAATACCAAGAGTCGTGATCTGGCAATGTGGGTGGCCCAAACCTTGCTCAGACGCGACGCAAGCCTGGGAAACACTCGCAGAGGCACTTTGTGCGGTGAAATGTTCCGGCATCGTCTGCAGTGTGACATTTGCGCTGACCGATGCACTGCCCAAGACAAAAAAGAACAGCGCCATAATCGCAAGTGCCTGCCGCAGGGCGGATCTAGTCGTCGACTGTTTTGACTGCGGGCGCATCGGCATCGGACCACCGGAAATAAATCGTTCCTCTGCCGCATCTGACCACCGGGAGCCCTACTTCGCCTTGATCTACATCAACTTCGTGGCCCGAGAGTTGCTCAGATAGACAACGCCGGAAGCGAAAGATCGGTTCCCTCAGCAGGGAACTCCGTGCCTCTGATCATCGGCCCGAACCGGTGCGAAATCTATCGCTGTAATAATCCGACACGACTCGCGTCTGTACTGGTCACTACGCACATCGACGCCAATCAGAAATGGCGGGTGTGCTGCGCGCATTCAGGACCGGACCCATGCAACCAAAGATATATCACGCTCAGTCAGAGGCGATCATCACGGCGTCGCTGGTTGAGGTTTTTGCCTATCTCGACGACCAGACCCGTCTTGCGGCCCATATGGAAAAGCGGTCGATGATGATGCTGGGTGGCCGGATGTCCTATGAGTTTGACGCAGCTCAAGGCCGCGCCGTCGGCTCGGTGATCCGGATGGGAGGGAGCTTTCTGGGCCTCAGGCTGTTCGTGAGCGAAATCGTGACCGAACGGACACCGCCCACCACCAAGCGTTGGGAAACCCGCGGCCCGCAACGCATGCTGGTGATCGACAGCTACGTGATGGGGTTTGACGCCCGCCGGACTGCAGGCGGCACTGCGGTTCGGGTCTTCATCGATTACCGGCTGCCGCCCCGCCTTCCGGGGCGCTGGCTCGGCCTGCTGTTCGCGCCATTCTACGCCAGATGGTGCGTTTCGCGCATGGTCAAGGATGTGAGCCGCCACTTTGGCTCGCTTACCGAACCGGGGGTGGCTGCATGAGGCGGCGCCGCGATCCAACGCTCTTTTTTGGGCGCGCCGCAATGCTTAGAGCGGCAAAGTGTAGGGCCGGAACGCGAGCAGGTGAAGAACCCATAGCGCAACAACAGATGCACTGACGTCACATTCAAGGAGACCACGACATGCAAGATCACGACCATTCGATGCATGAACCGGCGCTAGGCCCCAGTTTCTGGCAATCGCGGACTGGGATTGCTCTGATCGTCTTTCTGGTCATCGCAGCAATCCTTTTGGGCTATGAACACCGAGTCCATATCTTCGGCGGCACCTCAGGGACCGTTGTGTTCCTTGCGGCTTGGATCGGGATGCATTTCTTCATGCACCGCGGCCATGGGGGACACGGCGGGCATGGCGGACATGGCAGCCACAGTAATCCTCAAGCCAAAGCGAGCGACGAGCAGACCAAAGACAGCGGAGAACAACCATGATCACCTCATCCTCCGGCTATGGCCTGTGGTTTTTTGCCATTGTCAACGCGGCGATCTTCATCCTGTTCGCCTTCAGCTTTTTCAAGCCGCAGACGCCACGCGACTGGCGCAGTTTTGGAGCATTCAGCGCGTTTCTGGTGGCGCTGTTCTCGGAAATGTATGGCTTTCCGCTGACGATCTACCTGATGTCCGGCTGGTTGCAGACTCGCTATCCTGGCATCGACTGGTTTTCACATGATGCGGGGCATTTGCCAGAGATGATGTTCGGCTGGCAGGCAAGTCCGCATTTCGGGCCGTTCCACATTCTCAGCTTTGTGCTGATTGGCGGAGGCTTCTGGCTGATTTCTGCCGCCTGGCCCGTACTTTACGAGGCGCAGCGCAAAGGGAAACTGGCCACCAACGGACTGTATGCCAAGCTGCGCCATCCGCAATACGTGGGCTTCGTGCTGGTGCTGACCGGGTTTCTGTTCCAGTGGCCAACGCTGCTGACGCTGGCGATGTATCCGTTCCTGATCTGGATGTACGCCCGACTTGCCCGCGCCGAGGAGCGCGAAACCCGCGCCAGATTTGGCCCCGTCTTTGACGATTACGCCCGGCGGGTCCCGGCCTTCTTCCCGGCGCTGAAATCCGTGCCTCAGCAAGCAAATTGACCAGAAAGGAGACCGTCATGGCCCCCACACCCGTAGCAAAATCAGCCCCCGAATCGGACAGCCTCGCCTCGCGCTTCCCTACCGCCTACACGATCCTATTCGCATTGATCATCGTGGTGGCGGGGCTGACCTGGATCATTCCGGCGGGCAAGTTCGACCGAGTAGAGAATGAGGCCGTCGGGCGCGAGGTGGCGGTCGCGGGCACCTACAAGACGGTGGACCCCAACCCGCAGGGGTTTATCGACATCCTGCTGGCCCCGACCGCCGGGTTCTACGACCCAGACAGCTACGCCGCCAATGCCATCGACGTGTCGCTGTTCGTGCTTTTTCTGGGTGGCTTTCTGGGCGTGGTCAACGCCACCGGGTCGATCGACACCGGCATCCGGGCCGCGATGCGCAAACTAAAAGGGCGCGAGATCTGGATGATTCCGATCCTGATGTCTTTGTTTGCCTTGGGTGGCACTACTTACGGCATGGCTGAGGAAACGCTGGCGTTCTATCCGCTGCTGATCCCGGCGATGCTGGTGGCGGGCTTTGATACGATGACGGCTGTGGCGGTGATCCTGCTCGGGGCCGGGATCGGAACATTGGGCTCGACGATCAATCCATTTGCCACCGTGATTGCGTCCAATGCCGCCGGAGTCGCGTTCACCGAAGGCATGGTGTTCCGCTTTGTACTGTTGCTCGGCGGGCTGGCAATCTGCATCGCTTATGTCACGCGCTATGCGCTGCGGGTGAAGGCCGATCCGGCGCGGTCCATCGTGGCTGCACAGGCCGAACGTAACCGCAAAGCGTTCTTGTCCGACAACGAAGATGCCACGCAGGACCGGCTGACAGGCACGCAATCGGCGGTGCTGCTGCTGTTTGCGGCCACCTTTGTAGCGTTGATCTGGGGGGTTTCGTCGCAGGGCTGGTGGATGGCGCAGATGGGGGCGCTGTTTCTGGGCATGGCGATCCTGATCGGGCTGGTCGCACGTTTGGGCGAAAAGCGCCTCACTTCAACCTTTGTCGACGGTGCACGCGATCTGTTGGGCGTGGCGCTGATCATCGGGCTGGCGCGTGGCATCGTGGTGATCATGGAACAGGGCTTGATCGCTGACACGATCCTGAACAGCGCCGCCCAAGCGGTCGGTGGCTTGCCGGAATTGGCCTTCATCAACTTGATGTTCTGGATCGAAGTGGCGATGAGCTTTCTTGTGCCCTCATCCTCGGGCCTTGCCGTACTGTCGATGCCGATCATGGCGCCGCTCGCCGACTTTGCCGGGGTGACGCGCGATCTGGTGGTGACAGCCTATCAATCGGCGAGTGGCCTCGTGAATCTGATCACACCCACGTCTGCCGTTGTGATCGGTGCGCTGGCGATTGGTCGGGTGTCCTATGACCGCTGGATCGTCTTTGTCTGGCCGCTGTTGCTGATCCTGACGATTTTCATCTCTGCCGTGCTGAGCATCGCCGCAATCCTTTGAAACTTGGAGCATTCCGCAATGACCACCCATGAGCATGGCGTTCATTCCGAAACCGGCAGGCTGCGGCAGGTCATCGTCTGCCGCCCCGGACTGGCCCACCGCCGCCTGACGCCATCAAACGCGCAGGCGCTGCTGTTTGACGATGTGTTCTGGGTCAAGCAGGCGCAGAAGGACCATGATGTGTTCGCCACCCTGATGCGGGCCGAGGGCATCGAGGTGCTGGATGTAAATACCATGCTTGCCGAGGTGCTGGAGATTCCGCAGGCGCGCAAGTGGGTGCTGGACCACCGCATCACCGCCAATGATGTCGGCACCGGGATGCTGGACGAATTGCTGGCCTGGATGCACGAACTGCCGGGGGCCAAGCTGGCTGAGTATCTGATCGGCGGGCTGGAGGTTGGCGATCTGCCGTTCAAGCCCGTCGGGCTGTTCGGCAGCTATCTCGGTGTGCATGGCTTCATCTTGCCGCCCTTGCCAAATTTCCTGTTCACTCGCGACAACAGCGCCTGGGTCTACGGCGGTGTGACGCTGAACCCGATGTATTGGGCGGCGCGCAAGCCTGAAACCCTGCTGACAGCGGCGGTTTATCGGTTCCATCCGAAATTCGCGGGCAAGGCCAATGTGCATTGGGGCGATCCGACCGTGGAGCATGGTCTGGCCTCGGTCGAGGGTGGCGATGTGATGCCGGTCGGCAACCGCACCGTGCTGGTCGGCATGGGTGAGCGGTCGTCACCGCAAGGGATCGGTCTGCTGGCTTCGGCGCTGTTTGCCAAGGGCGTGGCCGACCGGGTGATCGCCTGCCAACTGCCGAAAAGCCGGTCCGCCATGCATCTGGACACTGTATTCACCCTGCTCGGCGGCGATGTCGTGACCAGCTTCAAAGAGGTCGCCGATGAAATCACCTGCTTTGATTTGCGCCCCGTCGAGGGCAAGGCCCCGCTGCAATTCCGCGCCGACCCGCGACCGTTGTTCGAGGTGGTGGCCGAGGTGCTGGGCCTGCCGAAACTGACCATTGTGCCGACCGGCGGAAATGATCCTGCCGAACGCGCCCGTGAACAGTGGAACGATGGCAACAACCTGCTGGCACTGCGACCCGGCGTGGTGGTGGGCTATGACCGCAACGACGACACCAATGCAGCTTTGCGGGCCGTAGGTATCACAGTGCTGGAACTGCCGGGAGCTGAGTTGGGCCGGGGCCGGGGTGGCAGCCACTGCATGAGTTGCCCGACCATCCGCGATGCCGAATAGACCCCGATCCCAAAGGAATGCCTAATGAGCTATAACCTGAAGAACCGCAGTTTCCTGACCCTACGCGATTTCAAACCCGCCGAGATCGGCTTTCTCTTGAAACTCGCAGCCGACCTCAAAGCCGCGAAATATGCCGGCACCGAACAGCCGGGGCTGAGGGGAAAGGAGATCGCTTTGATCTTCGAGAAAGACAGCACGCGCACCCGCGTAGGGTTCGAGGTGGCGGCGCATGATCAGGGCGCGACCGTCACCTATCTCGGGCCATCGGGGACACATATCGGCCACAAGGAAAGCGTCAAGGACACCGCCCGCGTGCTGGGCCGGGTCTATGACGCCATCGAATACCGCGGCTTCGGGCAGAAAATCGTCGAAGACCTCGCCGCCTTTTCCGGCGTGCCGGTCTACAACGGCCTGACCGACCAGTTCCACCCGACCCAGATCCTCGCCGATTTCCTGACAATGCAGGAACACAGCGACAAGCCGCTGCGCGAGATCGCCTATGTGTTCATGGGCGACGCCAAGAACAACATGGGCGACAGCCTGTTGATCGGCGGGGCCAAGATGGGCATGGATGTGCGACTTTGCGCCCCCAAGGCCTGCTGGCCCGGCAAAGCCATCCAGGCTGAGGCGCAGGTCATCGCCAAAGAGACCGGGGCGCGGATCTTGATCACCGAGGACGTGGGCGATGCCGCTAAGGGCGTCGATTTCGTCTATACCGATGTCTGGCTGTCGATGGGCGAGCCGGAAGAGAAATGGGCCGAGCGCATCAAGCTGCTGCTGCCCTATCAGGTCAACGCCAAGCTGATGAAAACGACCGGCAATCCGCGCGTCCGCTTCATGCACTGCCTGCCCGCCTTCCACAATGCCGACACGCAAGTGGGCAAGGACATCGCCGCCAAGTTCGGCATCTCGGAAATGGAAGTCACCGACGAAGTGTTCGAAAGCCCGGCCTCCATCGTGTTCGATCAAGCCGAAAACCGCATGCACACCATCAAGGCAGTGCTCGTCGCCACCTTGGGCGGCTAAGGTGCTGGTGGTCGCGGCCCTTGGTGGCAACGCACTGTTGCGGCGGGGCGAGCCGCTGACGGCGGATAATCAGCGGATCAACGTGCAGCGGGCTGCTGTGGCACTGGCGGCCATTCTGCGGGCCGGTCATCAACTGGTGATCACCCACGGCAATGGCCCGCAGGTCGGGCTGCTGGCGTTGCAAGGGGCGGCTTACAAGCCTGATGAAGCCTATCCGCTGGATGTGCTGGGTGCGGAAACCGAAGGCATGATCGGCTATCTCATCGAACAGGAACTGGAGAATGCTTTGGGCCACGACCGGCCCGTGGCGGTGTTGCTGACGCAGATCGTGGTCGATGCCAGTGATCCGGCCTTCGCCAAGCCGACCAAGTTTGTCGGTCCGGTCTATTCCGAGACCGAAGCGCGGACGCTTGCAACGGCGCGCGGTTGGTCGATCGCCCCGGACGGCGACAAATGGCGGCGCGTCGTCGCCTCGCCCAAACCGTTGGAGATCCCTGATCTGGATGTTCTGCGACTGCTGCTCGCGCAGGGCGTGGTGGTGATCTGTGCCGGTGGTGGTGGCATTCCGGTTCTGCGCCGCGCCGATGGCAGCCTGATCGGGGTCGAGGCGGTGATCGACAAGGACCATGCCAGCGCCCTGCTGGCAAAGGAGATCAAGGCCGACGCGCTGCTGATGCTGACCGACGTGGCAGCGGTGTTCCGCGATTTCGGCAAGGATAACGCTGCACCGATAGCCCGGCTGACCCCAAAGCAGGCGGCCGCGCTGACGCTGCCGCTTGGCTCGATGCAGCCCAAAGTTGCTGCGGCCTGCGATTTCGTGCTCAATGGCGGCAAGCTGGCCGGGATCGGGCGGCTGGAGGATGCCGTGGCGATCCTGAAGGGGACGGCAGGCACGCTCGTGACGACGCAAACCATCTCACCCCCCTGAAAGGGCAGCTCATGTGCATGTCAGCCGCCGTCAGTTTTACCGCAAGCGTCTTTCTGGTGGCCGGTGGCGCTGCAATTGCGAATACCGCCTGGCGGCGCAACCTGCGCTATCTGCCACTGGCACTTATGCCGCTGTTCGCCGGGCTCCAGCAGTTCATGGAGGGCAATGTCTGGCTTGGCATGACAGGGGCAGACCCGTTCACTGTGCAATGGGGCGCGATGGGATTCATGTTCTTCACCTGGTTCATGTGGCCGGTGTGGATTCCGTTCTGCGTCTATGTACTGGAACCGGACGACAGCCGCCGCAAACCGTGGTTTCTGGCGATGGCGCTGATCGGGCTGTTGTTCGGCTTGCTGCTCTATGTGCCGCACGGGCTGAACAGCAGCATGGTCGTGGTCGAGATCAACAACAAATCGCTCGCTTATGAAAAGTCGATGTGGCTGGACTTCATGATGCCGCGCACACTGACCAACTCGATCTATGTGGCCCTGATCATCATCCCGCCTGCCCTGTCGTTTTACCGGCACATGCGCCATTTCGCGCTGACCCTGGTGGGAGTTGTCGTGGTCGATATGGCGCTGCTGCAATATGCCTATATTTCGTTTTTCTGCCTGCTGGCCGGGCTGGCGACGCTGCATCTGGTCTATATCATCCTTAAAAACAAATGCGCTCAGGAATGCCCGGAACTGTTTGGCGTCACCAGTTGACGGACGCCATTCCGGCGATTGGCGAGCCGCATTCTACAGGCAGCCTTGATCCGGCTTTCTTCCTGCCAGGGATGCGCATTCTTTTCGATATCCGTCTGGATGACATGACAGCATAGGGGAATATCAAAAATCAAGGGCTTGGGCGCGAGCGAACTTCGCCCCATTCACGGATTTGGGCGGGGCCAATGCCCCGCCCGGCAAATTCCGATCTTACGGCAAAGCTACATCGGAGCCTCGACCCCCATCGCCTTGAGCATGTCTTTCATCTCTGCGATCTCGGCCACCTGGGCGTCGATGATCTTCTGGGCCATCGCTTTGGTCGCTTCGTCCTTGCCCATCTGCAACTCCACCTTCGCCATGTCGATGGCTGACTGGTGGTGTGGGATCATCATCAGCAGAAAATCCGCATCGGGTTTGCCGGTCGACATCATCGGCATCGCCGTCATCATCGTGTCCATCGGTGCCATGAACGGCTTCATTCCGGCGTCAGACATTGCTTGCATTTTGTCATGACTATCGGCAAAAGCCAGACCGCCAACGAGGGACAGGGCCGCAGCGAGGATCAGTGTCGTGGTCGTGGTCTTCATGGGGTTCTCCATTGGATGCTGCAAGGATTTTGCAGGTTTTTGCTCTCAGTGTGTCAACGCGGCTGCATTCGGTTCAGTTCCAGACCCGTCCCCGGATGCGCCGATCACAAATGCCTGATCGCAACGGGGCGTTGGCTCCATTTGTCATGCGCCAGTCGCAATAACTCATTGGCACGGCCATCAGCTCGTCCACGTCAAGCCCGTCAAGGCGGGCGACGCCGCAGTTGGTCTGCACCAGCCCGACTAAAAGATGCGCGCAGGAAAGCTCGGAGCTGTTTGCCCGACCGGTTCGGTTGACGACCGGAATTCCGGCAGCTAGTGGATAGGGGAGCCGTTTGTCGAACCACATTTCTCAGGGGCTGCCAGTGTCCGATTTCCTGCCGATCCTAGTCGAAAACTGGCGAGCCGACCCATCAGGCACTTATCAATCCTGGTTCCTTTGGGAAGAACGCATCAAGAATTTCCGTTCAATCCGGCGCGGTCTGCAGGCGGTTGTGCGCGAAATTGAACAGGGCAGCTTTGGCACCGCATATCGCGGATCGTCCCTAGAGACGGTGGTGCATTCGATCGCTGAACAGCGCCAGATCTTTCGGGGCGCGGATCACGCGTTTCTCTGGAAACCCAAGTTGCGCATCCCGGACATTTACGAAAACCCCACCAATCAACGCGCGTTCGGGCATCTGCTTGACACTTGTATCTGCTGCAATACCGAAGCCGAAGTTCTGGCGGCAATCCGGCGCATTGATGCATTGAAAGTCAAAGGATTGGGGCCGGCGGTCGCCAATCTGTTGTATTTCCTGCATCCCACAATCATGCCGCCCTGCAACACGGCGATTGTAAATGGCTATAACACGTTGACGGGCGCCAAGACCAAACTTGGTCGTTGGGACGAATATCTGGCAATGCGTTCCGGACTGATCGCGCTGAATGCGAAGTATCGCGGCCTATTGTCAAATGACCTCGGCGCAATCGCGGGGCTGATGTTCGATATCGGCAGCGGTCGCTACCCGGTGCCTGCGCCCGACCTTTCTGGCGAAAGTCGGGCCAAGTGGCAGGCTGATCTGGCGCAGGTCCGCCACGAAGGCGCAATTCTGGCCAAAGCCGATGCGCTCAGCCGCGAGAACGACCACACCCACACCGAGATTCAGGGGTGGCTGCGCGATCTGGGGCTGGCGCTGGGATTTTCGGTCTGGGTCGCATCGAACGATCAGGGCCGAATCTGGCAGGGTGGCAAACTGGGCGACGGCTGCCTCACCACCCTCCCACCGGTGATGGCGCAAGCGCGCGGCGGCGATGCAGTGCGTTTGATCGACATCATCTGGCTGGACAAATCTACCGGACAGGCCGTCGCGGCATTTGAAGTGGAACATAGCACTTCGATCTATTCCGGCATCGTGCGGATGCTCGATCTCGCGCTAGGCGGCAGCGAGGCACCGCCCGAAGGGCTGTTTTTGGTGGCCCCGGATGGCCGCGAAAAAGATGTGCGCGCGCAACTGATCCGCCCGGCGTTTGGCAGCATCGGCCACCTGAACCTACGCTATATTCCCTACAGCGAGTTGCGGCAGCACCGCGAAACGATTGCGCGGTTCGGAACGGGCATGAAGGCGATACATGCGCTATCCCGGGCACTTACCTGACTACGGGCGTCGCACCGTCTTGAAGGGCGCAAGTCAATCTGTGCTGCCATCTTGGCCACAATAGCATAACAGCTTGACCTTCCCCTGTGGGAAGCTTGTATGCCAAATGTGTCGCAATATGGCGTCCTGTCAGGTCGGCAAGTTTACAAAGCGCAGCGCAGCTGAAAGGCCACCCTAATGCCCGAATCACAGAACACGCATGCCGGTCACGATCACGCGGCAATGCCCGCTGATGAAGTCGCACAGGTTGGCGGCGCGACGGCGATTGACCCGGTTTGCGGCATGACGGTGAACTTGAAAGCAGACACGCGGACAGAAAGTTTTGACGGCAAGCCGTTTCATTTCTGTTCCGAAAAATGCCAGACCAAATTCAAGGGCGACCCGTGGTTCTATGCCTCGGGCAACGCGGCCAAGCGCGGCAAAGTGGTGGCGGTGGGCACGAAATACACCTGTCCGATGCACCCGCAGATCATCCGCGATGCGCCTGGGTCTTGCCCGATCTGCGGCATGGGGCTGGAGCCCGTGCTGCCGTCTGATGCGCCCAGCCATGAGTTGACCGACTTTACCCGCCGCATGTGGATCAGTGCCGCCGCTGCGGTGCCGCTGGTTGTGTTGACCATGGGGCCGCTCATCGGCCTTCCCATCCGCGATTGGGTTGGGCATCAGAATGCGATGTATCTGGAGTTTTTGTTGGCCACTCCGATCATCCTCTGGGCAGCTTTGCCGTTCTTCAAACGCGGCTGGGACTCGATCATAAACCGGTCGCCCAATATGTGGACGCTGATTTCGCTGGGTGTGCTGGCGGCCTATGGCTATTCGCTGCTGGCGACGTTCTTGCCGGGCGTGTTCCCGGAACAATACCGCATGGGCGGAATGGTGGGCACCTATTACGAGGCGGCAGTTGTGATCGTCGCGCTGGTTTTTGTGGGTCAGGTGCTGGAACTGCGGGCGCGGGAACGCACCGGGGATGCGATCCGCACGCTTTTGGATCTTGCCCCGAAAACCGCGCGCCGCATTCTGCCGGACGGCAGTGAATACGATGCGCCGCTGGAAAACATCATGGCAGGCGACCGGCTGCGGGTGCGCCCCGGCGATGCGGTGCCGGTGGACGGCGTTGTCGTGTCCGGAACGTCTTCGCTTGACGAAAGCATGTTGACCGGCGAATCGATGCCGGTCGAAAAGGGCCCGGGCGACAAGGTGACCGGAGCCACGATCAACAAAAATGGTTCCCTGATCATCGAGGCGGCAAAGGTCGGCGCGGACAGCGTGCTGGCGCAGATCGTGGCAATGGTCTCGGGTGCCCGCAGATCGCGCGCTCCCATCCAAGGCTTGGCGGATCGGGTATCGGCAATCTTTGTGCCGATGGTCGTGCTGATCGCGGTGCTGGCCTTTGCGGCATGGATGATCTTTGGCCCGCAGCCCGCGCTGGTGTTCGCCTTTGCGTCGGCGGTGTCGGTGCTGATCATCGCCTGCCCCTGCGCGCTTGGGCTGGCGACGCCGATCTCTATCACCACCGCCGCCGGGCGCGGGGCGCAAGCTGGCGTGCTGATCAAGGACGCCGAGGCGCTGGAACGGATGGCAGGCGTGGACACGCTGATCGTGGACAAGACCGGCACGCTGACGCTGGGAAGGCCCACGCTGACCGATACCGTGGCACTTGGGGCGATTGCTGAAGCCGACATTCTGGCCTTCGCCGCCGCGCTGGAACGCGGCTCAGAACACCCGTTGGCCGAAGCGATTGTCGAGGGGGCCGCTGCAAAAGCCGTGCGCAAACTGGACGCCACAGAGTTTGAGGCGGTGACAGGCAAGGGCGTGAAAGGTCTGGTCGAGGGGCGCCGCGCCGCCCTTGGTAACGCGGCGATGATGAAAGAACTGGGGTTGGACACATCGGGTGCCGAAACTGCCGCCGACGCCCTGCGCGCCTCTGGAAAGACCGCGATGTTCATCGCCATTGATGGCGCCTTGGCGGGGATCGTGGCGGTGGCCGATCCGATCAAGGACAGCACCATTCCGGCAATCGCAGCCCTGCATGCGCTTGGCCTTCGGGTGATCATGGCGACAGGCGACAACGAGCGCACCGCAAAGGCCGTTGCCGCCAAACTGGGCATTGATGAGGTGCGCGCCGGTGTGCTGCCCGAGGACAAGAAGGCAATGATCGACGAGTTGCGCGCGCAAGGCCGCAAGATCGCAATGGCGGGCGACGGGGTGAATGACGCCCCTGCCCTTGCTGCGGCCGATGTCGGCATCGCTATGGGAACCGGGGCCGATGTGGCGATGGAAAGCGCCGGGATCACGCTGCTCGGTGGCGATCTGATGGGCATCGTGCGGGCGCGCAAACTGGCAAAGGCGACCCTGCGCAACATCAAGCAGAACCTGTTCTTCGCCTTTGCCTACAACGCGGCAGGCATCCCTATTGCGGCGGGAGTCCTGTACCCGATCACCGGCACCTTGCTGTCGCCGATGATCGCCGCGGCGGCGATGAGCCTGTCGTCGGTCTCGGTCATCACCAACGCCCTAAGGCTGCGGCGCGTGGTGCTGTGACCGAAGCCCCGCGACCATGGCGGCGGCGGGCCATCTTTGCAGTAAGTCTGCTGGCGGTTGCGGGTTGGGTGGTTGGCGCGCCACGTCTTGCCAATCTATGGCCCTCGCGGCTAGCGTTTCGTGACATGCCGGGGCTGACCCCCTTTCGCGAACTGGAAACGGCAGGCGCGCTGTCGACCGGTGCTGGACTGCTCGTCGGGCTGGAGGGGGCAACACCCCCTGATGCAGCGCAAGACGCCCGCATTGCGGCGGTGCGCGCTGATCCTTGCAAAGCACTGTTTGGACAACAAACCGACTCTCGACTGCCAATTGCATTTTTTTCTGATTTCAACTGCCCGAACTGCCGCGTGCTGGATGCAATCCTACTTGATTATGATGCCGCCAACCCCGGCACCATCCGGATCCATCCGCCATGCACTGCCTTTGCTTGGGGCCGCGTCGACCGTCGCCAGCCAGGCCGTTCTGGCCGCCGACCAGCAAGGCGGATATCAGCGGATGCACGACCGGCTGATGCGGACGCGCCTGGTGACGGATTTGAATCTGGTGATGTCCATTGCGGATCAGATCGGTCTTGACGGGCGACGCCTTCTGGCGGACATGCAAACCCCCGAGGTTGCGGGCGCACTTGACCAGGCAAAGGCGATTGCCTCGGTTTTCGGGTTTTACGGCACTCCGTCCACTGTGATCGGGCGGACCGTGTTCTTGGGGGCAATTCCTGCGGTAGACGGTACGCAGATCATCAAAAACGAACTGGCGGCCCTGCCCCTTCGCTGCTGAAACGGCAAACCGCGCCTCAGGCTTTGGCCCAATACTGCCATGCAACCACGATCAGCGCATAGCGCAGCACCTTGCCAATCGCGACGAACAGCACGAACCGCCCGAACGGAACGCGCATGACCCCTGCGATAAGGGTCAACGGATCGCCGACCACCGGAACCCAGGACAGCAGAAGCGACCAGATGCCGTAGCGGGCAAACCACGCCTGAGCCCGAATGTTCATGCTATCCTTTATAGGAAACCACGAACGATCCTTGAAATGCAGAATATAGCGCCCCATGCCCCAGTTCACCAGCGCCCCGCCAATATTACCAAGCGATGCAAACGCCACCAGCAGCGTGGGCTGGCCCGTTCCACTGGCCAAAAGCCCCGTTAGGACGGCTTCGGACGACCCGGGAAGAAGCGTGGCCGACAGGAAGGCCGAGGCAAACACCATCCAGTATCCCGCAAACGCCGTCATTCAAGTCCCCGCATCAATCACAGCTTTGATCTGTTTTATGGCAGCAGGCTTGTCCCATTTCGCCGGGCCGGACACGCGGGCCAATTCCTGCCCCTTCCGGTCGATCAATAGCGTCGTGGGTAGGCCGAAGGCGGCGAAAGCCAGTTGCACCCGCACATCTTCGCCCCAGTAAAGCCCAAGGTCGCGAATGCCGATGTCGTCGTAAAAATTGCGGACGGCTTCGATCCCGCCCCTGTCAGTTGAAATCGGCACAACCGCGAAATCAGGGCCACCGAGTTTGCGTTGCAAGGCATCAAGAGCAGGCATTTCTTCGCGGCAGGGCGGGCACCATGTGGCCCAGATATTCAGCATCACGACGCGGCCCGCAAAGTCAGACAGCATCAGGTCGCGCCCCGCGCCATCCTCAAATGGCGGCGACAGCAGTGGCACCGGATCAACGCCAAGCGTGAACGGCGGGCGGGCAAAAGCCGGTTTGGCCATCAGGGCCAGCGCCAAGGTGGAGAGCAAAATGTCACGTCTTTTCATAGCGTTCTCCTTTCGCCGAAAGGCCCGCCCGGAGGGTTTCGGGCAGGCACGTTGCGTGGCGATCAGGCTGACACCGCGAACACTGTCATCATGCCGGTCGACAGGTGCGGCATATGGTGGCAATGCAGCATCCAGCGCGCCGCTTCGCCCGCGTCCAGCGCAACGGTAACCATCGCCATGGGCGGCACATAGACCGTGTCCCGCATAGCCCCGTTGATGGCCTTTCCATTGATGTTGACCACTTGGAACGCATGGCCATGCAGGTGCATCGGATGGCCCATCATCGACATATTGTGGAACATCAACTCAACACGCTCGCCGCTGGTGGCGATGATCGGTTTATGGGTGTCCCAGGTCTGGCCATCAATCGTCCAGAGATAGGGCTGCATAGAGCCTGCCAGCATGATCATGTGCGCCCGGTCCACTGGGCGGGCGACAAGCGGGTTCGCTGCTTGCAGCAGCATTTCCTGCGCCATGTCAGTGTCGAAAGCCGGGGACTTCGCGTCTGACATTCCTGCGATCTTGCTGACCAGCGCACCGGTGGTGGCGAGGATCAGGCCTGTGCGTTCACGCGCACCTTCGCGCAAGGCCAGCACTGGGAAAGCGCCGTCTCCAGGTAAATCAATCTCGATATCCAGCCGTTGCGCCATCGCCATGCCAAACCGTGTGCCGGGCATCGGCACAATCGCATGGCCATCCACCGCCACCAGCCGCGCAGGCACGCCCGTGTCGATCCAAAACGTAGTGGCCGAAGCTGCATTGACGATCCTCAACCGAACGCGCCCGCCCTTTTCCACCGCGACTACTTCTGGGTCTGAAAGGGTGCGGTCATTGGCCAGGTAAGCGTCGAAGTTGAAATCGTTCAGGTCCATGGCCATGCCGCCCATCGAACCACCGGACATGTCCATTCCCGACATGTCGCCGCCACTCATATCCATGCCGGACATGTCAGTTTCGGCTTTGGCATCGGTGCCCATGGCCGACATGTCATGACCCGCCGTACCACCGGTAATCTCGGCCAGAACCTCCTCGGTAGGGCGGAACGAAAAGTCATGCAGGAACATCACCACTTCTTGCCGATCTGCAGAGACATCCGCAGCCGAGCGCACGATCAAAGGGGCTGCCAGAAGGTTCATCTCTTGCACCGGCACATGGCTGTGCATCCAGTGCGTGCCTGGGTTGGGCGCATAGTCAAAACTGCGCATCTCGCCGGTTTTCAGCAGGGGCATCGGAAGGTTAGGCACGCCGTCCTGCACGTTGGGCGGCATTTGACCATGCCAGTGGATGATGGTTTCGACGTCCAAAGAGTTGGTCAGATCCACGCGGAACTGTTGGCCGGGATCTAGGATCAACCCCTGCCCACCTGTCCCGTTGATCAGCCCGTAAACCGTAGCTGCCTTGCCGTTAATTTCCAGCACGCGGGTGGCGGCGGTCAGGCTCAGTGGTGCGGCGGATTGCCCGAACGCAAATCGTGGAAGCGCCGTAGATGCAGCCATCGCTGCTGATGCGGCTATAAAGCCGCGACGTGTAAGATCGTATGCCATCATATGCTCCGTTTGGCTTCGGTGAAGCCATTTCAAACTGGAATGCACCGCAGACTTGCGGCGCTGTTTCAAGCATGATGCAGCGTGTCCGGTGGACGTTGTGCAGGATCAGGAACGAGCGAACTCCACGCAGGACCGACTTCCCCCAACCAAGTTGTCGCCTCGATCCTTTCAACCCGCCCAACGACAACGCCACCTTCGAGCCTGTCCGCCCCGAGGCACAGTGTGGCACAAAGTGAACCCTTCATTTTAGAATGCTGGGGATCGCCATGGCTTGTTTGATCTTGGACATGCCCTGTCTGGATCATCGTCATGGACATTCCATGGGCCTGAGAGCTCATCCCCAAGTGGGATGTGTTCAAAGCAAAAATCAGCGCCAGCACAAGAAGACTGTGCAGCGTCGAAACAAATTCAAGAACGGTGCGGCTTCTTGAGTGCATGGGTTCGAGATAGTCCTACGTGGTCGACCCGGCAAGTAACGTCGTCGACGTGTTTCAAGTCGCGACGGCGGGAACGTGCTGAGAATGCTTTCTGGCGGGAGTTGGCGGATCAATTCGCGGCGGAATTATTCAGGCTCCTCCAGCAAGCTGCATCTTTGCTGGAACGGCGGCAGTGCGCGCCAATCCCCAGCCTTTGACCAGCGAATATACTGCCGGGATCACCACCAGTGTCAGCACGGTTGAACTGACCATGCCCCCAATCATCGGCACCGCGATGCGCTGCATCACCTCGGAACCCGTGCCATGCGCCCAGAGGATCGGCATCAGCCCGGCCATGATCGCCACCACGGTCATCATCTTGGGGCGCACGCGTTCCACCGCGCCGACCATGATCGCGGCATTCAGATCGGCACGCGTGAAGGCACGGGTTTCCGCTGCTGCCTTGGCACGCGCCTCCAGCAGCGCATGATCAAGATAGATCAGCATGATCACCCCGGTTTCTGCGGCTACCCCAGCCAAGGCGATGAAGCCCACCGCCACAGCGACCGAGGTGTTGAAGCCAAGAAACCACATCAGCCAGATGCCGCCCACCAGCGCGAAGGGCAAAGAAAGCATCACGATCAGGGTTTCCGTCAACGCCCGGAAGTTGAGAAACAGCAGCAGGAAAATGAGCGCCAGAGTCACCGGCACCACGATTTTCAACCGCTCAGTGGCGCGTTCCAGATATTCAAACTGCCCGCTCCACGCCACCGAATAGCCTGTTGGCAAAACTACTTGCGCCTCTACAGCCGCTTTTGCATCAGCAACATATCCACCCAGATCGCGGCCAGAAATATCGACAAAGATATAGACCGCCAACTGGCCGTTTTCGGTGCGAATGGTGGTCGCCCCGCGCGTCAGTTCCACCTTGGCCACAGCACCCAGCGGCACCGACCCACCGCCCGGCAAGGCCACCTGCACCTCATTGGCAATCGCTTGCGGGTCAGACCGCAGGTCACGCGGATAGCGCACGGCCACGCCATAGCGTTCGCGGCCCTCAACCGTCTGGGTGATCACCTCGGATCCCAAAGCCATTGCAATCACCTCTTGCACCGCCGCAACTGACAGGCCGTAACGGCCCAACGCGGCGCGGTCAGGGGTGATGTCAAGGAAATAGCCGCCGATCACCCGCTCGGCATAGGCGCTGGAGGTGCCGGGCACCTTGCGCACCACAGCCTCAATCTCGCGTGCCACGCCTTCCATTTTCGCCAGATCGGTGCCGTAGATTTTGATGCCGACCGGAGTACGGATGCCAGTGGACAGCATATCAGTGCGGGCGCGGATCGGCATGGTCCAGGCGTTCGACACGCCCGGAAATTGCAGTGCCGCGTCCATCTCATCCTTCAGACTTTCCGAGGTGACGCCCGCCCGCCATTCCGATTTTGGTTTCAGGTTGATGATGGTTTCAAACATTTCCGTGGGGGCCGGATCGGTGGCCGTCTGTGCGCGACCGGATTTGCCGAACACAGATTGCACTTCAGGAAAGCTTTTGATGATGCGGTCCTGCATCTGCATCAGCTCCGCCGCTTTGGTCACGGAAATGCCGGGCAGCGTGGTCGGCATATACATCAGCGTGCCTTCATCCAGCGCAGGCATGAATTCGCTGCCAAGCTGACGGGCGGGCCAGATTGTGACCACCAACGCCGCAAGCGCGATGATGATTGTCAGACCTCTTGCCTTCAGCACGCCACGGATGATCGGCCGATAAAGCGCGATCAGTAGGCGGTTCACCGGGTTCTTGTGTTCCGGCACGATATGGCCGCGCACAAAGATGACCATAAGCGCGGGCACCAATGTCACCGACAAGATCGCCGCCGCCGCCATCGAAAAGGTCTTTGTAAAGGCCAAGGGGCCAAACAGCTTACCTTCCTGGTTTTCCAGCGTGAAAATTGGCAGGAACGAAACCGTGATGATCAGCAGGCTGAAGAAAAGTGCCGGGCCAACCTCTGCCGCTGCTGTGATTAGAGTTTCGACGCGCGGTGTGCCGCGATCGGCGCGTTCAAGATGTTTATGGGCGTTCTCGATCATCACAATCGCCGCGTCGATCATCGCGCCGATGGCAATGGCAATGCCACCAAGGCTCATGATGTTCGATCCAAGCCCCAGAAATTTCATCGCCGAAAACGCCATCAGGATGCCAACCGGCAGCATGATGATCGCCACCAGAGCCGAGCGGACATGCAACAGGAAGATGATCGTGACGGCGGCCACAACCAGACTTTCCTCCAGCAAAGTGCCCTTCAAGGTTTCAATGGCAGATTCAATCAAGGTTGATCGATCATAGACCGGCACGATTTCCGTGCCATCTGGTAAGGATTTCTGCACATCGGCCAGCGCAGATTTGGCGTTGTCGATCACCGTCAAGGCGTTCGAGCCGACCCGTTGCAGCACGATGCCGCTGGTCACCTCGCCGTCCCCATTCAACTCGGTAATGCCACGCCGTTCATCCGGCACGATTTCTACTTGCGCCACGTCCGATAGCCGCAGTGGCACACCGGATTTGGTCATCAGAGTGATGTTTTCAATATCGGCGGTGCCCTTCAGATAGCCCCGCCCGCGCACCATGAATTCAAATTCCGAGATTTCGACCGTACGCCCACCGGTATCCATATTGCTGTCGCGCACCGCCTGGCCAATATCCGCCAGCGTCACGCCCTGCGCCCGCATCCGGGCCGGATCGACGACGATGGAGTATTGTTTGACGAAGCCGCCGACGCTGGCAACCTCCGCCACGCCATCGGCTTTCGACACCCCAAAACGCACCACCCAATCCTGCAAAGACCGCAGCTCGGCCAGCGACAATTCCTTGCCAACCAGCGCGTATTGATAGACCCAGCCTACCCCTGTCGCATCAGGCCCAAGCGCAGGCGTCACCCCATCAGGCAGGCGGCTGGCGGCGGCGTTCAGGTATTCCAGCACACGGGATCGCGCCCAATAGGGGTCTACGCCATCCTCAAAAATTACATAGACGAAGGACACGCCAAAGAAGCTGAACCCCCTCACCACCTTGGACCGTGGCACCGTCAGCATCGCAGTTGTCAGCGGATAGGTCACCTGATCCTCGACCACCTGCGGTGCCTGACCGGGGTAGTCGGTCAACACGATGACCTGCACATCGGACAGGTCCGGGATCGCATCCAGTGGCAGGGTGCGGATCGCATAAACGCCACCCGCCACGGCAACGGCGGTGGCAAACAGGATCAGCACCAGATTGCGGGCCGACCAGCCGATCAGTTTGGCGATCATGGCTGTGCCTCCGCCGGGGTAAGTGCCGATAGCGCGGCCTTGAGGTTGCTCTCGGCGTCGATCAGGAAATTGGCTGACACCACAACCGTCGCGCCTTGTGCCACCCCCTTGCTGATTTCCACCATGCCTGCGCCGCGCATCCCCACTTGCACGTCACGAGGTTCAAACCGCCCCTCGCCCAGATCGACAATCACCACTTGGCGGTCGCCACTGTCGATCACGGCAGACTCCGGCACGGTGACCACCGAGGCACCATCCCCGCCAGCAATTTCGACATCGGCGTACATATAGGCAATCATCGCACCATCCGGGTTCGGCAACTCAACGCGAATTTTCGCAGTGCGTGTTTCGGCCTGAATTTCGGGGTAAATCTCGTCAACCTTGCCGATGAACGCGCGTCCCGGCAGGCTGCGGAACCGCACGGTTGCCACCGCCCCGCGCTGCACCTGCGCCAGTTCATATTCCGGCACATCTGCGATGATCCAGACGGTCGAGGTATCGGCAATGCGGAACAGCGTCTCGCCCGCTGCGGCCATCATCCCGTCCACCGCCATCCGTTCAAGCACCACGCCACCTTGCGGGGCCATCAGCGTGACCGAAAGCGGCGGTTTGCCGGTTGTCTCAATCTGCGCAATCATCTCCGCAGGTACGCCAAGGTTCAGCAGGCGCTGCAAACTGCCAGCCGCCTTTGCTTTGCCGCCAATGCGCAAATCCGCCGCATATTGCGCCCCCGCTGCGGCAAATTCCTTGGCATAAAGTGTTACCAAAGGTTGTCCTGCCCGGATCGGTGCCCCTGTCGTGACATCGGCGACCTTTTCGACAAAAGCCTCCGTGCGCAGTGAGATCACGCTGACCTTGCGTTCGTCGTGTTCGACCACCCCCGGTACCAATATCGGCTGGCTAATAGAAGAGAGCGTTGCCAGCGTGGTTTTCACCCCTGAGCGCTGAATTTTCCCCGCCGACACGATGACAGTGGATCCATCCGCCTCTTCGCCGTCAAAAACCGGAAGATAGTCCATCCCCATCGAGTCCTTCTTTGGCGTGGGCGATGTGTCCGGCAGACCCATCGGGTTGCGGTAATAGAGGATACGCTTTTCGTCCGTCGTCGTCGGTGCGGCAATTGCGACGCCCAAGTCTGCTACGGCAGTGTCAGCCACTTTCGGCGCATCGTCAAAACTGACATCCTCGCTGGCGCGCACAGGCAAATAATCGCGGCCATCCGCTGTGGTCGTTGGTGTCAATGAATAGGCGGCGTCTTCCGGATGACGGTAGTAGATGACCGCCCCTTCCGGGGCAGCCATCGACGACGTTTCAAAACTGGTGGATGCCTTCGCTTCGGCGTCTGAGCCAAAAAGGCGGGCTGCAGACCCACGTACCCATGCGGGAATGTCAGCCGGAGCCACCCCCTGATCCCCAGCCCAGATCCCGGCAAAACCTGCCGACCCGGCGATCAGCCCCACCATCAGGGTCTTGCCAAAAAAGCTCATTTCTGCACGCCGAGAATCAACTCGCCCTGCACCGTCTCCGTCTCACCCTGCACTTTGGCTGCAATCTGAAACCGCCAGTTCCCTGCCATCGTCAGATCGGCCTTGAACTGGTATTGCCCCGGAATGTCTGACGCCACCGCTTCCACCGGCGTCGTCATGGCTTCCATCCCCTCGGGGGCCATATCCAGCCGCGTGGTGAAAATCACCGCATCGGCGACCGGCGTGTTTGTCCGCATATCGGTCAGGCTGACCGATATGATCGCCCCCTCCCCGGAGTGCAAGTCGCTGTCGATGATCTTGAATGTATAGTCTTCGGGGGCAGCTTGTGCCGCAACGGCCGCCGCTAAGGTAAGAGCCTGCGCCAGTACGAAGCTGCGCAACAAGTGTTTGGTATTCATGATAAAGCTTCCGTCTGTCAAAGCCGCGCTGTTGCGCGATATTGGCATGGCAACTGCCAAGCCGCACTTGCCGCCCGGCATGCATGCCGTGCGGTTTCCGGGTGCGTTTAGCACCCATGACAGTCAGACTTTGGGGGGTCTTCGCAATCCGCTGCCTTCCAAAGAAGGCAAGGTCGGATTCGCCGAAAAGTCAAAGCACACACTCTGAACAGCGGAGTAGAACATGGGCTTCACGGTCGGGGGTACAACTGCGGCAGACACCGACAAACAAGGCAACACCATTGGACAGTTCGGCATTTTGGCGCAGCTTTGCTGTGTGCAGGGCGCACCATCAGCCATTTGCATTATCGGCGCCGTCGCAGCTGCTACAGCGGCAGCCGAATCCTGCACCGGTGCAGCGATCATCGTTGCCAGCGCCAGAACCAACCCTAAAATGCCAAGTAGCCTATTCATACTTTAGTCTTTGCCCGGATCAGCACGATCCTACAATACACAATTTACGGAGCGGTGCTTTTAGCTGGTGTCGTCTAAGCACGGGGGCTGAACGCCATAAGTACCGCTCCTTCTGACTCCCATCTCTGCCGCGCGCGATTTGCCCAGAACAGGAACTCCTGCTCACAGGATCGGTGCGCCCCAAGCTCATCGAAGGCATCGGGAATTAAGAACTGCCGCCCGGCAAAAGCTTTTTGCTCGGCGTCAGGCAACTCCGCTTCATTGCAGACCTCACCGGATGGTTACGACCAAACCTGTGGATCTGGGTGAGATCCGGACCAAGAACGCCATAGAGTGCCACCTGCACATCGAAGGAAGGGGCATTGACCTGCTTTCGTTTGATCTGTGCCTTGGGCGGGCGAGAACGTCGCCATCGGCCTTAACGTCAATGCCGCAACCGCCGCTTCCAGCTTGCGATCACAGCCCTCCCTCTTGGACTGGTAGAAGTCGTCAAACTCCAAGGATTGGGTCAGCGCGAAGATATGCTCGTCCCGATCGTTGCCTGCGAGGTGGCCTTGATCACCTCAAGAGATGAGTGGCAGCGGATATCGCGGAAGGCCGACAACACTTCAGAGTCGTGTTTGCCGACAACAATAGGACGGATGATCTGAACCGGATCGGGAATACCACTAAGCAAGAAACGAGGATATCCTAAGTCTAAGGTGTGATAAGTAACGGACCATCGTTCTCAATTAAGGAATCGGCGTATATGGACAGCGCCCAGCTTATCTTTGTGAAACAATTTCGGCCGATCTTTCTTGCGATTGCGTTTCTTGCGCTCGGGGCCTGCACCGTCCCGATCGATCAGGCAACTGACAAGTCCACCGGGTTCCTCAAGGAGTTGCCGGAAGGGGTCGCCCTGATTGCAGCGCCATATCAGAACCTTCAGGAAGTAATCCTGAAGCGCGAAGACAGCTGCTATTGGTACCGCCATGTCGGGCCGGTTGAGACTACAATGTTGCCGCTGCGATCGGTTCATGGCAGGCCGATCTGCACCGACGCTGCAGCCAAAACCGCGTTCTTGGGCTGATCCAAAAGCCCTTCTAGCAGCCCCGACCGCGCAAATGGGCGGTGCCCGTCACATAGTCGTCGCCACATTTCCTTCTTCGGCGGGGTAGAGATGCGCTGTCACCCCAATCTCGACCTTATCGAACAGGTCGTTGATATGCGGCATGACCATGCGCACACAGCCGGAACTCGCGCGGCTGCCGATCGACCCCGGCAGCGGAGAGCCATGAATCCGCAGATAGGTGTCGCGCTCGCCATCAAAGAGATAGAGCGCACGGGAACCCAAGGCGTTTGCCGGGCCGGGGGCCATGCCGTCGACATACTTCGCATAGATTTCCGGCTCGCGCTCGATCATGGCCGGCGTCGGCGTCCAGCTTGGCCATTTCGCCTTGCGGCGGATCGTGTAGGTTCCGGGCTCGTACAGACCATCCCGGCCGATGGCGACGCCGTAGCGCATGGCCGTGCCATCAGCCTGAATATGGTAGAGATACCTCGCGATCGCATCGACGTGGATATCGCCCGGCACAAGCCCGTCACGCGCTTCGACGCGGGTCGGCAGCAGGCGCGGATGCAATCCCCACGGGTTGGTCGTTGCAGCGTCATAGCCGGGCGGGGTGACCTCCGCATCCCAGGCCGCCCACTGGCTTTGCAGATGCGATGAAGCGAAAACCGGGGCGGCAATCGGCGCAGAAAACAGCGCGGCTGTCGTTGCAATGAAATGGCGTCGTGTGAACATGGGCTCAGCCTTCTTCAAATTACTGCAGCGCAAATCTTTCGATTACACGCGCACCGTCATACAAGCGGCAGGGATAGCGGCCCCGATGTCCAGTCAAGTCTGTGTGACTTTTGGCCTCGCGTCGCAGTTTTCACGCTCCACCGCTGCCGTTGAAGGATCCCCCGGCTCGCCGCACCATTCTGACAGTGCAAACTCACTCCCGCGCCGCTCCAGAATCATCGCCTAACCGCAATTGAATTATTGGACACCATTAAGAAGGGATAGGTGGAAACGACTGGCTTTGTTTCCTTCGACCTCGCATTAGCAAAGTACTGAAGTATTTCGCGATATCGTATCCGCGTATCCTCGACCATCTGATAGTAAGCGAAAAGATCATTCATCGGCGAAGAGAAATCCTTGTGTGCCGCCAAAACAGCTACCAGCGCGCCCAAGCTAATGCGCCCCTCAATCACAAAGTAGCCGCCCAACGAATAGAACATGAACGGCGTCAATGATGTTAGGAAGTTGTTAAGCGCCTTGTTAAAGAACTTCATCCGGAATATCCGTCTCCGAATCTCTTCGAGATCCTTGAAAATAATGGAGACGTATCTCACTTCCTTGTTGCATATGCTTTCACGCGCAAGTTGCGATCCCAAATGACCACCCAAAGTGCGAACTTTCTTAATCCGAAGTCTGGATTGCTCGTTGACACGCCGCTGAAGCCTTGGAAGCAGAAGAACTTGCACTGGCACAACAGTCAATGCTGCAACTCCCAGCATGGGATCCTGAATGAGCATAAAGAGAATAATGGTAACAAGTGTTCCGCCTTGAAGCAAAGGTAACGTGATAAATTCTGCTGCAAAGCCACCTAATGATTCCACTTCTTGGCCAAGTATGGGAATAATTTCACTATTCTTTCCATCCGTCGACTGAGAGCGCCATTGACGGTAGATCAGAAAGCGGAGGCGTCGACTAAAGCGCTCCGCAACATAGCCTTTCGCGACATTGAGCAAGTACTTGTTAAGTGAGTTTGTAAAGACAGCAGCAAGATAGGCACTGCATAGAAGCAGCAAGAAGTCAACTTGATCAAAGCTTAGACCTAAGATTTTGATAGGGAAATGTGATGAGTTTAATGCATTATTGACGATCTGCTTTGGGAGTTCAAGGGAAGCATACAGAATGGGCATCGCGATTAAGCTTAGCACTACCAATATGACCTGCTGCTTTCTGGTATACTTAAAAACAGAGCGGCTTAGATTTGGATACAGACCGCGAACCGGAGTGGAGGGATGAGCGTCATTTTTAGACTTCTGCCTCTGTCGAATGAATCGAGATGCAATCAGATGAACTGCGACTGCAGTCAGCAACACTGGGGTCAGAACAACAATCAGATGTATGAAGGGATGAATCCACGCCGGCGAGGAGTCAGTATACTGATAGCCTAGGACGGAGGCTGCGTCGTGAACATAGGCATGATAGTGATCTACTGGTGACATGGCATTGACCTGTTAGATTCGTCTCTCATTTCATTTTGCCGCCAATGATTGTTGTGTATGGTTGTCGGCAGACATGCAGAGCCGACCCGTCTCACACGGGATATGGTTGGCAGTCATGACAACTAAGAACTGCTCAGTTCCTGCGACAATGTCGCTCTTTTTGGGTTTCAACGGGCCAAGTGATGCCCGTTGAAACCTGTAGTGCTCACTTCATGGAGTCACTTGAGGGCTGTGACCGTCAGTTTCCCATTCACGCGATCGGCAGTGAACTCGATCTCTTTGCCAACTTCCAGTTGCGCCAGCATTGTAGGATCGCCGAGCACGAATACCATGGTCATCGCCGGCATTTCGAGATCAACCAGATCTTCGTGAATCAAGGTCACTTTCCCTGCCTTCTCGTCGATCTTCTTGACGGTGCCCTTGGTATACGTCGCGGCAAAGGCAGCTCCCGACAGGACGAGAGACATTATGCCGGCGGCGGCGATTGTGGTGAAGTTCTTCATTTTTGTTTTCTCCAGTTTGAGGGTTAGTTGACGGCAACAGGGGTGAACATCCCGGCTTCGTAATGGCCGGGAATAAGGCAGGCGAACTCAAAGTCACCTGAATATGCAAAGGTCCAGATGATCGTTCCCTCTTTGCCCGGTTCAAGTCGAACGGCATTCGGGTCCTCATGTTCCATCTCGGGGAACTTCTCCATGAGAGCCTTGTGCTCTGCATTTTTCGGCATTGTGTCGAGCACGAATTCATGGGGGCTTTCGCCATCGTTGACGATGACAAAGCGGATCGTCTCTCCTGCTTTGATCGCCAAGTCCCTCGGCTCATAGAGGTATTCACCATCCTCCGTTTCATACATCCGGACATTGATCGTACGGGTGACTTCGGCTTCGATTCCGGGGCGGCCCACTTCCATTTCATCGTGGGAATGTTCACCGGTTCCGGCAGCGAAAGCGGCGCTCGCAGTCATTAGTGTAGCAACAATAAGTGACAGAGATTTCATCGATGTTTCCTTGGTCTTGTTTGCTCGAGATTGTTTCAGGGCCTGCGCATAGCGGCAGGACTTGGTGTCAGGACAGTCTCGCCGCTGTCTCTGATGACGGGGGCCGGTACAGCACCGGTCCATTCGTAAGCCTCAGTTCCAGGCGGATTTTCATACCAACCAGGATCTGAGTAATCGTCGGGGGCAATGCCTTCCCGCACCTTAACAACCGAGAACATGCCGCCCATCTCGATGGGGCCGTGCGGGCCCCAGCCGGTCATCATCGGCACGGTGTTGGCCGGAATTTCCATGGACATCTCACCCATGTCGGCCATTCCCGCCGTACCCATCGGCATGTATTCGGGCTGATGTTTGCGGACCAATTCGGTCAGCTTGGTTTTGTCTGCCCCGATGAATGTCGGCACGTCATGACCCATGGCATTCATCGTGTGATGCGACTTGTGGCAATGGATAGCCCAATCGCCGAGGTGTACGGCGTCAAACTCATATGCGCGCATTGCACCCACTGGAATATCGATCGACACCTCGGGCCAGCGGGCTTCAGGGCGGACCCAGCCGCCATCAGTGCCGGTCACCTCAAAATCATAGCCATGCATGTGGATCGGATGGTTGGTCATGGTGAGGTTGCCAACTCGGACGCGAACACGGTCCCCTTGGTTCACGACCAACGGATCGATGCCCGGGAAAACCCGACTGTTCCAGGTCCACAGGTTGAAATCCGTCATTTGCATGACCCGGGGCATGTAGGTGCCGGGGTCGATGTCATAGGCATTGAGCAGGAAGCAGAAGTCTCGGTCCACTCGCATCAAAGCTGGATCTTTGGGATGCACGATGAAAAGGCCCATCATGCCCATGGCCATTTGCACCATCTCGTCGGCATGAGGGTGATACATGAAGGTGCCGGATTTCACGAGGTCGAACTCGTAGACGTAGGTCTTGCCCGGAGGGATCGCTTTATGGCTCAAGCCGCCGACGCCATCCATCCCCGAGGGAAGGATCAAGCCGTGCCAGTGGACTGTGGTATGCTCCGGCAGCTTGTTTGTAACGAAAATACGGACACGATCACCTTCAACAGCTTCGATGGTCGGCCCGATCGACTGGCCGTTGTATCCCCAAAGATAGGCGATCATGCCTTCCGCGAGCTCACGCTCGACCGGCTCGGCAACAAGGTGAAACTCCTTGATGTTGCCATTCATCCGGTACGGAAGGGTCCAGCCGTTGAGTGTAACGACGGGATTGTAGTCCACGCCGGATGTTGGAAGGATCGGTTTTTGGGTTTTTGCATCCGTCGCAACGGGAGCTTCGGGAAGGCCCATGTTGCTGGTTTGCGCCCAAGCGCCGGTGGCAACCAAAGTCGCGCCGGCGCCGATAAGTTGACGTCTGTTCATCTGGTTTCTCCTCAATGACCTGCTGGTTCTTCCGCTGCGGCGGCTTCACCGCCGCCGCCTGCCGCCACTTCGCTGCCGCCGCCGTAAAGGACGGCAGTCATGTTCGCATCTGCGAGCCAAAAATCTCGTCGCGCCGAAGCTGCGAGCAAGTTTGATTGCATGCGCGCCCGGGTGTCCGCCAAGAGTTCAAAGGTGTTGGTGATCATGCCGTTATAGGACAGCAAGGCCTCTTCCTCGATTGTCTTGCGGAGCGGCAAGAGCGTATCGCGGTAGTGCCGGGCGATCTTGTGCGTGCCGGTCCATGCGATGTGTGCCGACCTCGCCTCGGAGCGCACATCGACCGCTTTCTTTGCGAGCTCGTGGGCGGCCTTCATATAGGCTACCTCGCCTTTTCTGAGCCGCGCCGCGCCATTATCAAAGATCGGAATCTCAAAGGCTATCTCAACGTCGACACTGTTTACTTGAGCCGAATGACGTTTTCCGTCTTCAAGTTCCCGCTCGATCTCGGTCCCGGCGGCAAGGGCGATATCCGACACGATGCGCGTTCGATCTGTCAATCGATACTCCAGGGCAATAGCTTCGAGTTCGAGCATCGCCGCAGCAAGATCGACCCTGCCTGCAAGGGCTTCAGCTTCAAAGCTGTTGCGGGTAGCGATTTTTGGCAGGCCCGGCAAAGAGTTTGGCACGTAGTAGTTCAGATCTGCACCGAAGAGACCGAGAACCCGCGTCAGGTCTTCTTTGGCAAGTTTTGCTGCAAGGTCAGCCTGCGCTTTTTGGCCCGAAAGTTCTGCGGCAAACGCATGTTCGCGGGCCTGATCGTCCCGGCCCAAATAACCGGTCTTGCCAAGTTCGGCAGCCAGTTCGGAAGCAGCATCAGCCGTTTCAAGTGTCTGGCCGATAAGACTTGCCGCTTCAAAGGCCGCAACAGCGTCGATCCATGCGCGTCTCGCCTCTGTTGCAACACGCAGCGTCTCCTGGGCAGCCGCAAGTTGGGCTTTCCTGAACCGGACGTCAGCAATGCGGTTGCGGCTCTTCTGGGTCGTCAGTGCAACCAAGCTGGCGGCAATGCCGCCTTCAACCGTGCGAAAACCGTCAAGGCTCTTGCTGCCCAAACCGAGTATTCCAAAATGCAGGGACGGGTTCGGGGCAAGAGCGATCTGCCATGCGTCGGCGGCCGACAAACCCAGATCGGCATATGCCGCCTGAAGTCCGCGATTGTTCAACAGTGCAATCTGCACCGCTGTGTCAGCCGAGATGGTTTTGCCTGCGACGAGTGCCGAAACGCGCTTGGTATTTGCCGCGACTTCTTCAGGCGTTTGCAGCCAGACGACGTCAGCACCCGTCGCGCGTTTGGTCGTGTTGGCGACCGAGCCGAAGCCAGCAGTCGGTGAAGAAAGTCGGGAGATGTCCGATGCCGGTGTGCATGCGGCCAGGAGCATCGCGCCCGACAAGACAAGCGAAAGGTTGCGGGACGCGGTCATTCGTCACCTCCGGGTGCCTGACCATCATTGACAGCGCGCCAATTGGCCGGGTCCGTAACGGGCCTCGCGGTGTAAACCAGCTGAACGGATGGAATCGGTGTAGCTACGCTGGTCGGAACGATCGCTGGTGCGACTGCACCTGGCTGCGGCAGTGGGACGGACTGAGCGCAAGCCGCCACCGCAAGCGGCAACAATGCCGCCGTAAGTCTGAAAAGCATGAGATTTTCTGATCCTGTATATGTTTCTTGATCCCGCAGCTTGCTGCTGGGGCTTCAGGCGAACATGGTCACGCGATAGCGTGGGATCAGACGATGGGCGGTCGGTGCAAACTCTCGGCACTCAGCGAGGCGCGGAGAAGATCACCGCGCAAGGTAGAAATTGCAGATGCTAGGTGCTGAAGACGAGCGCTAATTGACATAGACGCATCTACTGCGACGCAACTATGCTGCACGCAGCTTCGCTCTTCGGCCTCAGGATCTGCAGCGGTCTCGTGCTGACCTGCCGAATGGCCATGCGGGGCAGACGGCTCCCCTTGGCTCGAATCGATGCAGTGCGATCCCTGTGAACCGTCATGATTCGCAAAGGCAATACTAGCCATTCCGGTCGCAAGGACCAGCATCAGGCACATTGCCCGTGATAGATACATGAACGCGTGATACATCATGGCGCTTCTTAAGTCAGCGCACAGCCTCGGCTGTCAACCAACAATTTTGTCAGGTGACTGATGTTGCTTGTCTTTGTCGCTATGTATCAGCAATAATTCGCCACATGGTACCATTGACGTAATAGACCGCGAATTTTCTGAGCAGTTCATCGGCCAGAGCGCCAACGCCGAACATCTGACGAACCCGAAGAGCGTTGCTTCGAGATTTCTGCCATTCGAATCGCTTATAGCTGCAGGGATCCTAGGACACACGCTGTTGCTAGCGCAACAACTGCCCAAGCTGGGCTTTCGCATCCGCGCGATTCCAGTCGAATGGTCCCTAAAGTCGACCGATTTCCCGTGTCGATTTGTCGATCACGAGTGTCGTCGGCAAGCCCACAAACCCGAAAGCCAACTACACGCGTAAAGGTTCAGCTGCACCTCAATCGTGCCCAGGCATGGCCATCATCTGGGCATGTACTGCCTGAGATTGCTCACCAATAGAGAACAGACCGGGACCAAGCATCGCCAGCACATAGGCCGCGAGAACGAGAACTTTGACGGAGAGGACCAACTTGTTCATGGAACTGTGGTTAGCAGCATGGTGCGGCAGAATTGTCAAAATTGCTAAACACTATCCAGCCTATCAGAAAGTTTACTGGATGACCGAAGATTCGCAAAGAAGTGTTTGCTACACGAACAGGTGACGCCGATCAGGAGCCGCAAGTAATGAAAATTCTTCTCGCCATAGCTGCAACACTGAGTTTGGCTGCCTGCGGGGCGGAACCGATCTGGGCGCCGGAGGACGCTGTTGTCGCATCACGCTACGCGCATCCCGGCCCGACTTCGGTAACACTCTACACCGTGCTCTCGACACGCAATGGCTCTGGTGCGCATGCGGGGCTTCTGATCAACGGCTCCCAGAGGGTCATGTTTGATCCCGCCGGAACATGGCGCCACCCCCGGCTTCCCGAGC
>CAYLYV010000006.1:0-67914 GCA_964387655.1 uncultured Cypionkella sp.
GCTGGATCACGACGAACGATCCGGCGGCTCGGAGGAATTCATCGCCGCTTTGCGCGGCTTCTGGGGGCAGGACGATTTCACCTTCAAGGGCGATTTCTACCGCTTCAACAACTACACGATGAAGCCGAAACCCGCCGATCCGCAGCCCGAGATTTTCCAAGGCGGCTCCAGCCGTGCGGCGCGGGATATGGCGGCTCGGGTATCGGATTGGTATTTCACCAACGGCAACATGCCCGAGGGTCTGGCCGCGCAAGTCGATGACATCAGGGGCAAAGCCGATGCCGAAGGTCGCCGGGTGAAAGTGGGGGTCAACGCCTTTGCCATTGCGCGGCAAACCGAAGCCGAAGCGCGTCAGGTGCTGGATGAAATTGTCTCCAAAGCCAACCCGGATGCGGTGAAGGGCTTTGCGCATGAGGTGAAGAACGCGGGTAAGGCCAGCCCCGAAGGCGAGGGCAACTGGGCGAAATCGACGCTGGAAGATCTGGTGCAGTATAACGACGGCTTCCGCTCGAACCTGATCGGCACGCCGGAACAGATCGCCGAACGGATCATCGCGCTGAAAGACGCCGGGGCCGATCTGATCCTGCTCGGGTTCCTGCACTTCCAGGAGGAAGTCGAGTTCTTCGGCAAACATGTGATCCCGCTGGTGCGCCAGTTGGAAGCCGCGCGCGAACAACAGGTGGCGGCCGAATAGGCCCCACTTTCTAACCCCGAACGGAGACTGCCATGACCAGCGCTGTTCTGCGCCGGATTGCGCCTGCACGCGCCGTCCCCACCACCCTGCACCCCAGCTATGCCTTGGCGCTCAGCCGAATCAGCCTGTCTTTCGGCGGCATCCATGCGTTGCGGGAGGTGTCGTTTCAGGTCGCAGAGGGCGAAATCCGCGCGGTGATCGGGCCGAATGGGGCCGGGAAATCCTCGGTGCTGAACGTGATTTCGGGGCTGTATCAGGCGGACAGTGGCAGTCTGGTGCTGGGGGCGCAGGCGTTTGAACATGTGCCGCCGCAGGCCTTGGCGGGCTTGGGTGTGGCACGGACGTTCCAGAACCTTGCGCTGTTCCCCAGCCTGTCTGTGGCCGCCAACATCGCCGCTGGTTTGACCTTTCGGCGCAAGGCGTCGGGGCTGTCGCAGGTGTTCCGCCTGCCCAATGCCCGCGCCGAGAACCGCGCGATTGAAGATCAGGTCGCCGAAATCGCCGCGCGGCTGGACCTGAGCGTGCATCTGGGTCGCACAGTCGCAACCCTGTCCTACGGCCTGCAAAAGCGGGTTGAGTTGGCCCGCGCTTTGGTTGCCCGGCCGAAACTGCTGCTGCTGGACGAGCCGATGGCCGGGATGACCGCCACGGAAAAAGCCGAGATGGCGGGGTATATCCGGGCCGCGCGCGACACCACCGGCCTGTCGGTGATCCTGATCGAGCATGACATCGGCGTCGTCATGGGTCTGTCTGATCGCGTCGCGGTGCTGGATTACGGAGCCAAAATCGCTGACGGCACCCCGGCGGAGGTGCAACGCGACCCCGGCGTGATCCGCGCCTATCTGGGCCAAGAGGCCGCATGATGGATTGGTTCGGCTTTCTGTTCCTGATCGAAGTCACCATCGGCGGCCTGCTGTCGGGCGTGATGTATGCGCTGGTCGCGATTGGCTTTGTGCTGATCTACAAGACCTCGGGCGTGCTGAATTTCGCCCAAGGTGCGATGGTGCTGTTCGCGGCCCTCACCTTCGTTTCTTTGGTCGAAGCAGGCGTGCCCTTCGTCCTCGCCCTGATCATCTCCGCCGCCATCATGGTCGCTTTGGGCTTTGTGATCGAGCGCACCGTGCTGCGCCCGCTCGCCAACCGTTCGCCGATGACGCTGTTCATGGCCACCCTCGGTCTGTCCTATATTATCGAAGGCGCGGCCCAAATCATCTGGGGCACCGAGGTGCATCGGCTTGATCTCGGCATCTCGAACGCGCCGTTCCAAGTTGCGGGCGTGTTCATCTCGACCTTTGATCTGGTCGCCGCCGCCATCGCCGGGGTCTTGGTCGCAGGCCTCACCGCCTTCTTCCGCTGGACCCGCACCGGATTGGCCTTTCGCGCCGTGGCCGATGACCAATTCGCCGCCCTCGCCGTGGGCCTGCGCCTGGATCGCACTTGGGCAACGGTTTGGGCGGCTGCGGGGATCGTGGCGCTTGTCGCAGGCCTGCTCTGGGGCGCGCGCCTCGGCGTGCAGTTTTCGCTGTCGCTGATCGTGCTGAAAGCCCTGCCGGTGCTGGTCTTGGGCGGGTTTGATTCCGTGCTGGGGGCTATCGTCGCGGGCCTTGCCATCGGGGCGACCGAGAAGCTGGCCGAAGTTTACCTCGGCCCCTTCGTCGGCGGCGGCATTGAAGGCTGGTTTGCCTATGTCGTGGCGCTGCTGGTGCTGCTGATCCGTCCCTCGGGCCTGTTCGGCCAGAAACTGGTGGAGAGGTTCTGATGTCTGTCGTCGCCGCTACATCGCTGCACAGCCCGGCCTATTTGCGGCATTGGCCATTGGCCGCCGTGCTGCTGATCGCCTTCGTCGGCGTGCCCGCCTTCGCCCCGGTCTATGTGCTGGAGGCGATTCTGCTGCCGTTCCTCGCCTTGGCCTTGGCGGGCGTGGGGTTGAATCTGCTGACCGGATATGGCGGGCAGGTGTCGCTCGGATCGGCGGCCTTCATGGCGGTGGGGGCGTTTGCCGCCTATAACATTCAGTTGCGGCTGGCACTGCCGCTGCCTGTCACGTTGCTGTTGTCTGCCCTGACGGCGGCGGCGGTGGGGCTGGTGTTTGGTCTGCCCAGCCTGCGCCTGCGTGGGTTCTACTTGGCCGTGTCCACCCTTGCCGCGCAGTTCTTCGTGCAATGGGCGCTGACCAAATTCGGCTGGTTTTCCAACTACAGCCCATCCGGGGTGATCTCGGCCCCTTCGCTTTCGTGGTTTGGCTACAGCCTTGACAGCACCACGGCGCGCTATCTGCTGGCCCTCAGCCTCGTCAGCCTGATCACCCTCGGCGTCTGGGCGTTTACCGCCGGACCCTTGGGCAATGAGCTGATCGCCATCCGCGATAATGAGACCGCAGCCCAAGTGATCGGCGTGCCAGTCTTGAAAACCAAACTTGTGGCCTTCGCGGTATCCTCGGCCATCATCGGGGTGGCGGGGTTTCTCTGGGCCTTCACCTATCTGCGCACGGTGGAGCCTGCGGGCTTCGATCTCGACCGATCCTTTGATGTGCTGTTCATCATCATCATCGGCGGCCTTGCCACCCTGCGCGGCGCTTTCCTAGGCGCGGGGCTGATCGTGGTGTTCCCGCTGCTGCTGTCGCGCCTGTCAGCCGCAGCGTTTGGCGGCATGATCGACTCGGGCGTGCTGGAACTGGTGCAGCGGATCATCCTCGGCAGCCTCATCATTGCTTTCCTGATCGCCGAGCCTAACGGGCTGGCGGCCGTGCTTGACCGTGTAAAGCGCCGTTTCTCGCGCAACATCTGATCTCTTAACCTACGGAGCCATCATGTCTTTCCTGAAACGTATCACCATAACGGCGCTGGCCGTGGCGAGTCTCGCCGCAGGCCATGCTGCGCGCGCGGATGAACAATATTTCCCGCTGCAATCCTACCGCGTCGGCCCCTATGCTGCGGGCGGCACCGGGTTTTTCGGCGGGTTTATCGACTACATGACCCTGATCAATACCCGCGATGGCGGCGTCAACGGCGTCAAGCTGGTGTGGGACGAATGTGAGACCGAATACGCGGTGGAAAAGGGCGTGGAATGCTATCAGCGCCAGAAAAGCCACGCCGATATCGCCGCATGGAACCCGCTGTCGGTGGGGATTGCCTATGCGATGATTGATGGCGTGACGGCGGATAAGGTGCCGCTGATCACGGTGAACCACGGCCGCACCGACACCACCGATGGCCGGGTGTTCCCGTACGTTTTCCCGCTGCTGCTGAACCCCTACTCGGAAACTTCGGGCATCGTGAACTACATCGCCAGCAAGGAAGGTGGGTTGGAAAGCCTGAAGGGCAAGAAGATCGTCGTACTCTATCACGGCTCGCCCTATGGCAAAGAGACCATCCCGATTTATGACCTGTTGGCCGAGAAATACGGCTTCACCGTGGTGCAGATCGAGGTGCCGCATCCGGGCAACGAACAGGGCGCGCAATGGCTGCAAATCCGCCGTGAGGCGCCGGATTACGTCGTGCTGCGCGGTTGGGGTGTGATGAATCCGGTGGCTTTGACCACTGCGCAGCGCAACGGCTTCCCGGTGGACCATATCATCGGCAACGTCTGGTCGAACTCGGAAGAAGATGCTTTGCCCGCAGGCGATGCGGCGATTGGCTATACCGCGATCACCACCCAAGCCTCGGGCAACCAGTATCCGGTGCTGCAAGATATCATCAAGACGGTCTATGACGCGGGGCAGGGCAACCTGTCGGACACATCGCGGATTGGGTCGGTTTATCATAACCTTGGCATTGTGAATGGCATCCTGAACGTTGAAGCTATTCGGATTGCGCAGGCTAAGTTTGGCAACCGCACCCTCACGGGGGATGAAGTGCGCTGGGGGTTTGAGCATCTGCAACTGTCGCCTGCGCGGGTGAAGGAATTGGGCGCAGAAAACCTGTTCCACTCTATCAACGTCACCTACGACAACCACGAGGGCGAGGGCTATGTGACCTTCCAGCAGTGGGATGGCAAAAAGTGGAACGTGGTGTCCGACTGGATCGCCCCCGATTGGGCCTTGCTGCGCCCGATCATCACCAAATCCTCGGAAGCCTATGCGGCTGAGAAGGGTCTGCCGATCCGCACCTCGGAAGATGCCGATCAGGTGACGCAATAAGCGCTGCGGGTGGCCCCGCGTTGGGGCCACCCGAATTTGAAGGAGGTTGCCATGTCGGAACCTAGTCTTGAATTTGACAACGTCTACGCCGCCTACAACGGCGCAATCGCCGCCCTGCACGGCGTCAGCCTGACGGTACGCAAGGGGGAGATTACGGCGCTGCTGGGCGCGAATGGCGCGGGCAAGACCACGCTCTTGAAAGCCGCTTCCAACCTGTTGCCCGCCGAGCGGGGTCAGATCACGGGTGGGCGCATCCGCTACAAGGGCCGCGATGTGACATCGGATACCCCGCACGCGCATATCCGCAACGGTTTGGTGCCGGTGCTGGAGGGGCGGCGCTGTTTCAAGACGCTGAGCATCGAGGAAAACCTGACCACCGGGGCGATTGGCCGGGGCTTGGACCGTGCGCAGATCGCGCAGGTGCTGGAGCAGGTCTACGATCTTTTCCCCAAGCTGAAACTGCGGCGCAATTCGCTGGCGGGCCTGACCTCGGGCGGCGAGCAGCAAATGGCGGCCATCGGGCGCGGCTTGATGGCGCGGCCCGAGGTGTTCTTGCTGGACGAGCCGTCGATGGGGCTTGCGCCGTTGGTGGTGGCTGAAATCTTTGAAACCTTCGCCCGCCTGAACCGTGAGACGGGCCTGACCATCCTTCTGGCCGAGCAGAACTCTGCCATCGCGCTGAAATACGCCCATCACGCCACGGTTATCGAAAATGGCCGCTCGGTGCTGAGCGGCTTAGCCCCTGACCTCGCCGCCCGCGCCGATATTCGCGCGTTGTATCTGGGCGGCACCCCTCAACCTGCAAGGATTTGAACCATGACCAAGCATGAACCTCTGAAAACCCCAGTTCCCCCGGTCGCCCGTCCGATTGGGGCCGCGCATATCATCCAGACCGACGCCGAAGCGATTGCGGTGGCGCACAAACTGGCGGCTGACTTCGCCAAGGGCGCGTCGGACCGCGACCGCAACCGGATCTGGCCGCAAGAACAACTGGATGCGTTCTCGCAATCTGGCCTGTGGTCGATCAACGTGCCGAAAGAATACGGCGGGCCGGGGCTGTCTTATGTCACGCTAAACCGGGTGATCGCGATTATCTCCGAGGCGGACCCGTCCTTGGGCCAAGTGCCGCAGAACCATCTGGGCGTGGTTGCCGCGATCAATACGGTATCGGACCCTGCCCAAAAGGCGCTGTTGTTCGCCGAGGTGCTGAAAGGCACGCGGTTTGGCAATGCGTTCTCGGAGTTTGGGTCCAAACGCGCGGTGGATTTTGAAACCAAATTCACCGATGAGGGCGATCATGTCCGGGTGACGGGGCGCAAGTTTTATTCTTCGGGCGCATTGCTGGCGCATCTGGTGCCGATCGTGGCTTTGGATGATGAAGGCCGCGCGTGGTATGCCATCGCGGATCGCGGGGCCGAAGGCCTCAGCGTGATCGACGATTGGTCCAGCTTTGGCCAGCGCACCACGTTGTCCGGCACGGTGATCCTCGACAATGTGAAAGTGCCGAAAACCCATCTGGTGCCGGGGTATAAGGGCTATGAAGGCCCCTCCGCCGATGGCGCAATCTTCCAGGTGATCCAGGTTGCGGTTGATCTGGGCATCGCCCGCGCCGCCATTGCCGATACCAAGGATTTCGTGCTGCACCGCAGCCGGGCTTGGGTGGATTCCGGCCTCGATCACGCCAGCCAAGACCCCTATACCATCCAAGCGGTTGGAGACTTGAACCTGCGCGCCAATGCGGCGGCGGCGTTGCTGGATATTGCCAGCGTGGCGATTGATCACGCGGTGGCCAACCCGACGGCGGAAACCGTGGCACAGGCGCAGATTGCGACGGCAGAGGCCAAGGTGCTGTCCACCGAAATCGCCATCCTTGCCACCAACAAGCTGTTTGAACTGGCAGGCACGCGGTCGACCCTCGCCGAGCATAACCTTGATCGCCATTGGCGCAACGCCCGCACCCATACGCTGCACGACCCGGTGCGCTGGAAATACGCCATCCTTGGCAATTACTATCTGAATGGGGTTAACCCGCCCTACCATGCGTGGAGCTGACATGAGTATTCCCGACAAAATCAACGTGCTGTGGTTCATCCCCACACACGGCGAAAGCCGCTATCTTGGCACCTCGGAAGGTGGGCGACATGTCGATCTGGCCTATCTGACGCAGGTGGCGAAGGCCGCCGACAGCCTTGGGTTTTATGGCGCGCTGCTGCCCACGGGTCGCAGTTGCGAGGATAGCTGGGTGGTGGCGAGTGCGCTGGCCACCCAGACCGAGCGTCTGCGGTTTCTGGTCGCGGTCCGCCCCGGCCTGCAATCGCCGACCTTGGCCGCGCGGATGACAGCGACGCTGGACCGGATTTCGGGCGGGCGGCTGTTGATCAACATCGTCACCGGTGGCGACCCGGCGGAGAACAAGGGCGATGGCATCAACCTGCCGCATTCCGAGCGCTATGCGATCACCGATGAGTTTCTGGGGATTTACCGCGCCTTGCTGCGCGGCGAAACGGTGGAACATACCGGTAAACATTTCCAAATCTCGGATGGCCGCCTGATCTATCCGCCCGCACAAAAGCCCTATCCGCCGCTGTATTTCGGCGGCTCTTCCGACGAAGGCTTCCGCGTGGGCGCCAAGCATATCGACAAATACCTGACATGGGGCGAACCCCCGGCGCAGGTGGCGGAAAAGATCGCGGTGATGCGGCGTCATGCCGAAGCCGAGGGCCGAGAAGTTTCGTTTGGCATCCGCCTGCATGTGATCGTGCGGGATACGACGGCTGAAGCTTGGGCGGCGGCCGACAAGCTGATCAGCAAGCTGGATGACCACACCATCGCCGAGGCGCAAAAGGTGTTCGCGCGGATGGATTCGGTGGGCCAAGCCCGGATGACCGCTTTGCATGGCGGGCGGCGCGATAAGTTGGAAATCAGCCCGAACCTGTGGGCGGGGGTTGGCCTTGTGCGCGGTGGGGCCGGGACCGCTTTGGTGGGTGATGCTGATACGGTGGCGGAACGCATCGACGAATACCGCCGCATCGGGGTGGGTAGCTTCATCTTCTCGGGCTATCCGCATCTCGAAGAAGCCTATAGCTTTGGTGAATTGGTGCTGCCAAAATTACCGCTGAGCCATCCGATTCCGCACCGCGATCTGCTGGTGAACACCGGGCCTTTCGGCGAAACCATCGCGGGCGATCACAAGCCCAAGCTACAGGGGGCACAATGAGCACCTTGCACGGCCAACGCCCCATCACCGTCGCCATCATCGGCGGCGGTCTGTCTGGGGCGGCGGTGGCCTATCATCTGGCGGGCCTGACCAAGGCTGACGTGGTGGTGATCGAGCCGCGTGAGGGTCTCGGGCGCGGCTTGGCCTATGCCACGCCCGACCCCGATCACCGCCTGAACGTGCCGGATCACAAGATGACCCTGCGCTCGGATCAGCCCGAGCATTTCCGCCGCTGGCTGCATACGGCGGAGGCTCCCAGCCTGCCCGCCAATTCGGCGCGGCTGTCGGGTGAGATTTTTGCCCCCCGAGCAGTGTTCGGCAGCTATGTCGCGGCGCAACTTGAACCGTTGCTGGCAGCGGGGCGGCTGCGGCACGTGCAGGCGCGGGTGATCTCGGTCGGGCGGGCGGATCGTTATATTTTGGGGCTGTCGGATGGTGGCAAGGTTGTGGCCGATATCGTGGTGCTGGCAACCACGCATCCAAACGCCGGATTGCCGCGCGAATTGGCAGGGCTGGCGGGCGACCCGGCGCTGATCACCGATCCGTTTGCCGAAGGTGCTTTGGCAGGCTTGGCCGAGGAGGCGCGGGTGTTGATCGTCGGCAACGGCCTGACCTCGGCGGATATCGTCGCCTCGTTGCACAAGCGCGGGCATCGCGGGCAGATCACGGCTTTGTCGCGGCACGGGTATCGCTCGCAGCCGCATGGGCCAGTGCAGGCGGAAACCACGGCGGATTTTGCCAAGACTCCGGCGCGGACGGCTTTGGATTTGCTGCGCCGCACACGCGCAGCCTTGGCGAAAGACGCCAGCCTCGGCCTGACATGGCACGCGGTGTTTGACCGTTTGCGCACCCAAGGTCCTGCGATCTGGGCGGCTTTGCCGGAACCGGAACGGCGGCGGTTTCTGCGCCATCTGCGCGCCTTGTGGGACATTCACCGTTTCCGCATCGCGCCGCAGACCTATGAAGCGAACCAGCAGATGCAGCGTTTGGGGCGGTTGGTCAGCCTTGGCGCGCGGATTGTCTCAGTGACACCCGGCAGTCCGGTCAAGCTTAGCCTGCAAGCGCGCCACAATGGGGCGCGGTTTCCCGTGGCGGTCGAGCATGTGATTTTGGCCACCGGGCCTGCGCATGGTGGGGTGATCGCGGCCACGCCCGCACTGGCCGATCTGGCGGCTTTGGGGTTGTTGCAGCCCGATCCGCTGGGCTTGGGTCTGCTGACGGCGGCGAATGGGCAGGCGGTGCCCGTGTCGGGCGTATCGGATGGCACGCTGTTGGTGGCGGGGCCACTGGCGCGGGCGGCAGTGGGTGAGTTGATGGGGGTGCCCGAGGTGATCACCTGGGCCGAACATATCGCGCGCGAAGTGGCGGGGCTGGTCGCAGCGCGACGCGGATTGGTCGCGGCGCAGTAGGGCAAAGCCGCGCATTTCACCAAAAGGTCAAAAACGTTGATTTGTGAAGGGTTTGCGTCACCCTCAAAAGGGACTATAGCCAGCCTTGCACCCAGATGGGTTCATTCTGCAGCCAAGTACGGAAACGCCACCTTGCCCAATCTTCTTGACCAGCGCGCCGAGCTTGCGGCGCATTATGATCTTGCCCCTTCGATGGCCGCTGCCGAAGCGACGCGGGCGATCTATGCGCGGATGGAGCGCGTGGTGCCTTTGGCCGATTGGGCGATGTATGCGCCCTATGTCATCGCGATCAATCGGCTGAAAGCAGAGCGTAACGCGGTGATTTTGGGCCATAACTACATGACGCCCGAGATTTATCATGGCGTGGCGGATTTCGTGGGTGACAGCCTGCAACTCGCGATCAAGGCGAGTGAGGTTGAAGCCGATGTGATCGTGCAATGCGGTGTGCATTTCATGGCGGAAACCTCGAAAATCATGAACCCCAGCAAGATCGTGCTGATGCCGGATATGGCGGCGGGCTGCTCGCTGGCAGAATCGATCACCGCCGATGGCGTGGCAGAGATGCGGGCGAAGTATCCGGGCGCGCCCGTGGTGTCTTACGTCAACACCACGGCTGAGGTGAAGGCGGCGTCGGATGTGTGCTGCACCTCGGCCAATGCGTTGCAGATCGTCAATGCGATGGAGGGCGATACGGTGATCATGACGCCCGACCAATACCTTGCGCGCAACGTCGCGGCGCTGACGCATAAGCGGGTGGTGTGGTGGGAAGGTTCCTGCATCGTGCATGAACTGTATCAGGCCGCAGACCTGCGGGCGTATCGGGAGCATGACCCGGAGGTGAAGATCATCGCTCATCCCGAATGCACGCCTGAGGTGGTGGCCGAGGCGGATTTCACCGGCTCGACCAAGGGCATCATTGATTGGGTGCATAAACACAAACCCGCCCGCGCGATGCTGGTGACGGAATGTTCGATGGCGGCGAATATCGCGGATGAATTGCCCGAGGTCGAGTTCGCCAAGCCCTGCAACATGTGCCCCTACATGAAGATGATCACGCTGGAGAAGATCCTCTATGCGCTGCATACGATGACCGGCGAAGTGCTGGTGGACCCCGAGATTTCCGCCCGCGCCCGCGTGGCGGTGCAGCGGATGATCGACATCAGCCGGGCTGCGGCCTGATCCATGGACATGCCTGTTGTCGAGACCGGGCGGGTGATCATCGTCGGCGCGGGCTTGGGCGCGCTTTATGCTGCGCTGCATCTGGCGCCGCATCCGGTGGTGATGATCTCGCCCGAGGCTTTGGGGCAGGGCGCGAGTTCGGCTTGGGCGCAGGGCGGGATTGCGGCGGCGATGGCGGCGGCGGACAGCCCAGCGGCCCATGCCGCCGATACGGTGCGCGCCGGGGCGGGGACGGTGGATGCCGAAGTGGCGGCGAGTGTGACCGCCGAAGCGCGGGCGCATATTCTGGAATTGACCGCGCTGGGTACCCCGTTTGATCGCGATGCCACTGGTGGCTATGTGCTGTCGCGAGAGGCCGCGCACGGGCTGGCGCGGGTGGTGCGGGTGCGCGGCGATCAAGCCGGGCGCGAGATCATGGCGGCGCTGATTGCCGAAGTGGCGCGCACGCCCTCGGTGCAGGTGTTGGAAGGCATGATGGCGGTGGGCTTGCAAGTGCAGGAGGACCGGGTTGCGGGTGTGGCGGTGGCTGCTGCGGATGGTGGTGGCGCTCCGGTCATGCTGCGCGGGGCGGCGGTTTTGCTGGCGGGCGGCGGTTCGGGCGGGCTTTATGCGCTGACCACCAATCCGCCGCGCATCCGGGGCCAGGTGATCGGCATGGCGGCGCGGGCGGGGGCGGTGATCGCCGATGCCGAGTTTGTGCAGTTTCATCCCACTGCGATTGATATGGGCGAAGATCCGGCGCCGCTGGCGACCGAGGCGTTGCGCGGCGAGGGGGCGGTGCTGATCAACCGCGATGGCGTGCGGTTCATGCAGGCGGTGCATCCTGATGCCGAGCTTGCGCCGCGCGATATCGTCGCCCGTGCGATTTTTGCCGAAACCCAAGCCGGACGCCGCCCGATGCTGGACACGCGGGCGGCGCTGGGCGCGGAGATTGTCGAACGGTTTCCCGCCGTGGCTGCGGCTTGCCAGCGCGGCGGCATTGATCCGGTGGCGCAGCCGATCCCGGTGGCGGCGGCGGCGCATTACCATATGGGCGGCATTGCGGTTTCTGTCGAGGGTCGTAGCAGTCTGGCGGGGCTTTGGGCTTGTGGTGAGGCGAGTGCGACCGGGCTGCATGGCGCGAACCGGCTGGCCTCGAATGGTTTGCTGGAGGCGTTGGTTTATGGCCGTCGCGCGGCGCTGGATATCGCGCAGGGCTTGGGCGGGGGAGATGCGCCGTTGGTGGTCTTGCCGCAGGTCGGCAGTGGCCAGCGGCCCGATTCTTCCCAGTTCGATCTGATCGCAGCGCTGCGGCAGGTGATGACCGATCATGTCGGCGTGGTGCGGGATGCGCAGGGTTTGCGGACCGCCTTGCGCCGGATTGCGGTGTTGGAGGCGCAGGCTTTGGGCGATGCGCAGGTGCTGAACATGACCGCCACCGCCACGCTGATTGCCGCTGCGGCCTTGCTGCGTGAGGAATCGCGCGGCGCGCATTGCCGCCGTGATTTTCCGCAGGTTAACCCCGCATTGGCGCAGCCCAGCCGCCTGACCTTGGCCGAGGCTTTGACGCTGCGGCAGGCCGTAACGGAGACTTCAGAATGACCGGATTTCCCCCCCTGCCCGATCTGCTGCTGGAACCCTTGGTGCGCGCCGCGCTGATCGAAGATCTGGGCCCGAACGGCGATGTCACCAGCCGCGCGGTGATCCCGGCCAGCACGCGCTACCGCGCCCGCCTGAACGCGCGCGAGGCGGGGGTGGTGTCGGGGATGCAACTGGCCGTGATTGCGTTTCGGCTGGTGGACCCGGCGCTGGTGGTGACGTTGCACCGCCCGGATGGTAGCCCCTGCGCGCCCGGTGATCTGCTGATGGAGATTGAGGGCGCTGCCGCCTCGATCCTGTCGGGCGAGCGGATTGCGCTGAATTTTGCCGGGCGGCTTTCGGGCATTGCCACGCTGACGGCGGCGTTTGTGGCGCAGGCGGCAGGCACCGCCACGCGGATCACCTGCACCCGCAAGACGACGCCGGGGCTGCGGATGGTGGAAAAGGCTGCTGTGCTGCATGGCGGCGGCTTTAACCACCGCTTTGGCCTGTCAGATGCGATCCTGATCAAAGACAACCACATTGCGGCGGCGGGCGGCATTGCTGCGGTGCTGACGGCGGCGCGGGCAGCCGTCTCGCATATGATGAAGGTTGAGATTGAGGTCGACACGCTGGCGCAGCTGGCCGAGGTTTTGGCGATGGGCGGCGCGGATGTGGTGCTGCTCGACAATATGGACACGCCCACGCTGCGGCAGGCGGTTGAAATGGTGGCGGGGCGGTTGGTGACGGAAGCCTCGGGCAATATGGCGCTGCCCCGCATCGCCGAGGTTGCGGCAACCGGGGTGGATTATATCTCGGTCGGGGCGCTGACCCATTCGGCGCGCACGCTGGATCTGGGGTTGGATTTCTGAGGCCAAAAAACAGTCTGGCCCGGACTTAATCTGGCAAAGTCAGCACCATGGTCGCGCGGATGTCGCTTGCGGAAAAGCCTGCCTCGACCTGCCAGCGGCCGGGGATGCAGGTCCAATCCTGCGCGTCTGGGCTCCAGCGTTGAAACGAGCGGGCATTGGTTTGCAGCAAGATGGTTTCGCTCTGGCCAGGGTCAAGCGTGACCTTGGCAAAGCCGCGCAACTGTCGGCGCGGGCGGCCTGCGGGCAATGGGTCGGGGCCAAGGTAAAGCTGCACCACCGTTGATCCCCGCCGCGTGCCGGTGTTGGTCACGCAGACCGCAAAATCCGCACCATCGCTGGCGGCGTTGCCGGACAGGCTTTCCAGATCAAAGCTGGTATAGCCAAGGCCGTGGCCGAAGGCGAACAGCGGCACAATGCCGGTGCGGTCGTGATGGCGGTGGCCGGTGAACAGGCCTTCCTCGTAGCGGACTTTGCCATCTAGGCCGGGGTAGATTTCGGGGTCTTGGCTGTAGGTCGGATTGTCTTGCAGGCGGGCCGGGAATGTTTGCGGCAAGCGTCCGCCGGGTTCGGCATCGCCAAACAGCACATCAGCGATGGCATGACCTGCCTCTTGCCCCGGATACCAGGATTGCAGAACCGCAGCGGCTTCATTGATCCATGGCATCTCGACCGGGCCACCGGATTGCAGCACGACAACGGTGCGTGGATTGGCGGCGAGCACGGCCCGCGCCAGCGCGTCTTGATCGCCGGGCAGGCGAATGTCGATCAGATCGCTGCCCTCGGTGTCCCATTCACCCGAGCGGCCAAGGCAGAGCACAACAACATCGGCCAAGGCTGCGACCTTTGCCGCATGGGTGATCGCCTCGGCAGCCAGCGGCAGGCCGATGCCGGCGCGAAACGCCGAAAACTCCAGATTGGCCCCGGGTTTTGCGCCAAACTCAACGGCGATGGCATAGCTGCGGCCAGCTTGCAGCGGCACATCGGCGGTCACCTCGTCATTGCCTTCCTCGAAGAAGGTGCGACCTTGGGTCCAATCTGCCCAAGCATCGGCGGTGAGGTCGCCATCAACCAGCAGCCGGATCGGACCCGTGGCATGGATGCCAACCCGGTAGAGTGCCGTGGTATCGGGCGTGAAACTGCCGGAAATGCGGGCCGAGAAGGCGCGCGGATTGACCTTGCCTTCGGCAATCGGCGGCACCCAGAACTGCTGCGCATCGCTGAGCGGCTCGCTGTGCACGGCTGGTCCGGACAGATCGGGCGTGGCGAAATACTCGACGCTCAGCGCGCCGCTCCACAGGGGTTCCCAACGATGGTTGGTGCAGCCCTCGGCAAACAGAAGCCGATCTGCGCCCAGACGCTCCACCAAACCATCCCACGGGCTGATAGCGCGGTTGGCGTTCAACTGCGCCGAGCCGCCGCCCATGATCCGGGCGCGGCGGGCGTTCGGGCCGATGACGGCGATTTTCCCGGTGGGGGAGGCCAGCGGCAACAGCGCGCCGTCGTTCTTCAGCAGCACCGTGGCCTCGGCCCCGGCGCGGCGGATCAGGGCACGATGCGCAGGGTTGTCGGCCTCGCCCTCGGGCAGACGCGCGGTTCTGTCGAGTGACCCGGTGCGCTGCATCAGCAGCAGCATCCGGCGGGCCGAGGCGCGAACCTGCGCTGCATCGACCCTGCCGTCTTGCACCGCTGCCACAAGGGCAGGCCCGCGATCCCGCGACGGGCCGGGCATTTCAAGGTCAAGCCCGGCGTGGATCGTAGGCTCCAGGCTGCGCGAGCCGAACCAATCCGACATCACCAGCCCGTCCCAGTGCCAGTCGTCGCGCAGCACCCCGGTCAGCAGCCAGTGGCTTTCGGCGGTGTAGGTGCCGTTCAGCTTGTTGTAGGACGCCATCATCGCCCAAGCCCCGGCCTGGGCCACCGCCTCGAACGGCGCAAGGTAGGTTTCGCGCAGCGCAACCTCGGGGATCATCGAGCTGACGGTGGTGCGTTCGATCTCGCTTTCATTGCCGATGAAATGCTTGGGGGTTGCAGCGACGCCCGCCAGTTGCAAGCCCTGCACATAGGCGGTGGCGAGTTCGGCTGTCAGCCAAGGGTCTTCGGAAAAACATTCAAAATTGCGGCCGTTTGTGACGCTGCGATGGATGTTCATCGTCGGGCCCAGCAGCACATCCGCGCCCTTCGTCCGCGTCTCTGCCGCCAGCGCCCCGCCAATCTCGGCCATCAGCGCCGGGTTCCATGTGGCGCCAAGCGCGATACCACAGGGAAAGCAGGCGGCTTTCGGCCCGCCCACCAGCCCACCACCGCCGCGCGCGCCGTTCGGGCCATCCGTGACCACAAGCGCCCCGATCCCCAGCCGTTCCACCCCCGCCACCGACCAGAAATCTGCCCCGGACAGCAGCGATACCTGTTCTTGCAGTGTCATCGCATCAAGCAGTGTGTCAATTCGCGGATCTGTCATGACTCTGGCCCTCCGTGGCAGGTCATACTGCCACGGCGAGGCCGGGTGGTCACCTTATGATCTGCAATACCAGCGCTTTGGCGGGTTGCTACAGGATCACATCCGTTGCGGCCAGAGTGTTCACGCCCGCGATTTGGATTTCAAAGTCAAAGATGCCATCACCGTTCACATCGCCGCGCAGCAAGACACTGGCGCCGCTGACCGTATACCAGACCGCATTCGCCGCAGCCGTGGTGCCACCCCAGGTGAAGGCCTGATTGCCACCCAGCGTGGCATTGGCATCCATGCCCGCGAGATCAATATCATCGGTGCCAGAGACGAAATCGAAGATCACATCGCGGGCTGCCCCCTTGGCGCTGTCGGTGATTGCGGTAAAGACGAAGATATCAGCGTCTCCGTCATTGGCCCCGCCATACAGCAGATCGCGCCCCAAGCCGCCGACCAGCCGATCCGCGCCTGTGCCGCCGTAGAGCACATCATCGCCCGCCCAGCCCCGCAAGATATCGTTGCCAGCGCTGCTTTGTATCTTGTTGGCATTGCTGTTGCCGCTGAGATCGTCATTGCCGCTGCCGGTCAGCAGGTTTTCAATGTTGCGCAGCGTGTCAGTGCCATAGCCCGTCACCTGCGCCGTGGTCAGGTTGAGATTGACGGTGACTGCCGCGCTGCCGACAAAGACCGCAGTGTCGATACCCGCGCCGCCGTCCAGCGTATCATTGCCCGCATCATTTTGCAGACGGTCATCGCCCAAGCCGCCAATCAGGCTGTCATGGCCCGCCCCGCCGACAAGGCTGTCGTTGCCAACGCCGCCATCCAGACGATCATTGCCGCCCGCGCCACTCAGACTGTCATCGCCAGCGCCGCCGTTGATCTTGTCGTTGAAGCGGGTTCCGGTGAAATTGTTGTGCTCGCCGCCCAGCGTCACGTCGAGGGCCGAGCGGGGGTCGACGATGCGGGTGGCGGTGATGAAGTCTGATCCGCTTGGTGTCAAAGCACTGAACGAATAGACCAGCCGCCCATCCGGCAATTCGCTGATGGAAACGATCGAGCCCGACAGCAACCGGATGCCGTTATAGGTTTCCTGCTGATCATAGACCGTTATGATCTCGCTGGCCGGGGTGCCATTGGCATTGTAGATCCGCATGACCTCTTTGTGCTGATAGACCTCATCCGCCGGGCCGGTGTTCCAAGTTACCACAAAGCGACCATCACTCAGCGCGGTAATTTTTGACGCGCGATGTTCGGAAAAAATATCGTCAGACACCGTAAAGACTGGGCCTGCAACGGTGCCGTTCGGGTTCAACACCTGACCCCGAACCACAGCGCCGTGGTTGTAGGGCGGGGTCTCGCTTACGTCCGTCCAAGTGACCGCCAGCCTGCCATCGGAGAGTTCCTGGATACGGACGCTGCGGTAATCGCCTCCGACCGCGACCTGTATCAGGCCACCGACCGGACTGCCGGTGTCGGAATAGCGCTGCACGCTGACCGTCGCGTTGGCGAAGTTGCCGGTCGCCACCGCATGGGCAAAGCCGCCAGAGCCAAAAGACGTAATCGCACCGATGCCTCTGACATCGGTGGCTTCGGTCAAAATCTGCTCGTTGCCTGCCGGACTGCCGTCGGCGTTATAGACACGGATGCGCGACGCGGCCTCGCTGCGATGGCTCCAGACCACCGCGAAGCGCCCGTCGTCCAGCGCCACCACCGAGGTCAGGGCCTGATCGCCCGTCGTCGTCGTTGGCGTGGCGACCTCGCCCCCAACCTTGTTGCCAGCGGCATTGAACATCTGGAATCGCACCGTGGTGCCGCTGAAATCCGGGTTGGTTGCGCTGGTATCGGTCCAGGCGACAACAAAGTTGCCGTTCTCTAACAGCGTCACCTCAACGTCTTCTTGCGAGCCGAAGGTGGTGGTGTTCACTTGGGCGGCAGGGGTCAAGCTGCGCCCGTCTGGCGTAAACTGCCGCATAAACACCTCGCCATTGCTGCCATAAGCTTCGGATACCAGCAGCAGATTGCCGTTTTGCAGCGTGATGGCCGCGCCCAGCATTTCGCTGTTGGTATCTGGCAGGATGTTGATGGTCTTGAAACCGGCGGAAATGGCGGGGGTGAACATGGCAAAATCCTTTTTTCAATCGGAAGGCAAAGCAAACTTCGGCTGTTCTGTTTAGGTTTGGGACATCACCCGGCGAAGGCTTAGTCTACCAAGGCACCGAATTCGGCGACGAACGTTGCTGGACAGGGGGCAATCTGCGGTGAATGATGCGCCGATGGTTGACGCTGCCCTGCCCTTTCCCGCCTCTGCAGAACCAGCAATGACTGGATCGCGGGCCTTTGGCCGCAATGTGGTCAAGCTTGGTTTGGCCTATGCCGCGACCTATTTTGTGGTCGCCAGTCTGGTCTGGGGGGTGGCGGGTTATGATCCGATCCTCACCGCCCCCGGCAAGCTGATCGGCATGATCGGCGACGCTATTCTGGCCATCATCATCACGCTGGTGCTGTGGAAGATGCGAGATTTCCGTCTCGGCTACAAAGCCTTGGTCGGTTGCGTTCTTGCGCTGGCACTTTCACCGATCTCCGGCGTGTTGGATTGGGCCTATCACGCCTATTGCGTTTATCCACAACCCGTTCCGTTTGATAAAACCGTTTTTGCGCAGGTGATGATTTTCACCACCTCCGAGCTTTTCGGCTGGTCCTGTCTCTACCTTGCGCTGCAATACAGCGATCATGTCCGCGAGGTGGAACAACGTGTGGCCGCCGTGCGGCAAGAGGCAATGGCGGCCCAGATGCGCGCCTTACAGTATCAGGTCAGCCCGCATTTTCTGTTCAACACATTGAACTCCGTTGCTGGGTTGATCGAGGAAAATGCCAGCATACAGGCGCATGAGATGATTTTGGGGCTGGCGTCCTTCTTGCGCCAAACCGTGACGCTGAACCCAGAGCAGGACATTCGCTTGGCCGACGAGTTGGCCATTCAGATGAACTATCTTGGCATCGAGAAAGTGCGCTTTTCAGATCGCTTGCAGGTGAGAACCGAGGTGGCGGCGGGTCTGGATGCGCTTTTGGTGCCGCCGCTGATTTTGCAGCCCTTGGTCGAGAATGCGGTAAAATATGGCATTTCGCAGATGCAGGGGCCTGCCGAACTGGTGATTGGTGTGGCAGAAGACCCCAAAGGCACTCTGCGGCTGTGGGTGGAAAACACGGTGCCGCCCAGCGGTGCAGCGCAAGCCGCCGGGCTGGGTATCGGGTTGGAAAATGTAGCACATCGGTTGCAGGCGCGCTGGCCGGAGCAATGCTCCTGCGAGGCGACACTGTCTGCACAGAACCGCTTCAAAGTGCAGATCACGCTGCCAATGTCTTGGGGCCCGCCGTGAGCGTGACGACGGTGCTTGTTGTCGATGATGAACCCATCGCACGCCGCCGCTTGATCCGCATGTTGCGGCGGCTGGAGACGGTTTTGGTGGTGGGGGAAGCGGCTGATGTTCCTCAAGCGGTTGCCGAGGTGGAAAGACTAAAGCCCGATCTGCTGCTGCTGGATGTTCAGATGCCGGGCGGCGACGGCTTTGGCGTGCTGGAAAGGCTGCAAGCATCTGCGCCGCAGACCATTTTCGTCACCGCCTACGATCAGCACGCCTTGCGCGCGTTTGAGGTGGATGCCGTCGATTATGTGACCAAACCGGTTGATCCGGCGCGGCTGGCCAAGGCGATTGAGCGCGCCATATCGGCCATCGCCGCGCGCGCGTCGTCTTTGAAGGTTGAGGAACTGACAACGGCGGTTTCTGATCTGCGCGCAACCTTGGCAGATGTGACGACGCCGAACCCGGCGCTGTGGGTCAAGCACCGCAGCGGCCTGCTGCGGGTCGACATTGACGACATCCTCTATGCAACGGCGGAGCGGGACTATGTGCAACTGCACCTGACCGAGAAAACCTGTCTCTACCCGGAAAATATGGCGGCGCTGGAAGCCACACTCGCGCCGTTTGGCTTTGTGCGGATTCACCGCAGTACTTTGGTCAGGTTCAAAGCCATCCAGAAGGTGCAACGCGGGATGGATGGCCGACTGGCGCTTCAAATCGGGGGTGGCATCAAACTGACGGTCGGGCGCACCTATGCCACAGCCATTCGGAGCCGCTTGGGGGGTAACGGCTTTCAATAATCCGCAGGTTGTCTCGGCGAACCACCGCAGACGGTTGCCGATGCGGCTGACTTCCCGCAGAATACCCGCCATACTCGGGCAGCACTCAGATATGGTTTCACTCTGTCTGGACGATGACCATCACCTTAGGGGAGGCAGGATGCGATTTCACACGCCAAAGACCTTTGAACAGGCCGCAGCGATTGCAGCGGGGGCTTCGGGGCTGACACGGTTTCTTGCGGGCGGAACCGATGTTCTGGTGCAGCTGCGCGCGGCGATCGTCACGCCGGATGATCTGATCGACCTCAAACATATCCCCGGCGTCAAGGATATCAGCCGGACTGCCGAGGGCGGCTGGCGGATCGGCATTGCGGTGTCGGGGGCGGAACTCGGCCGGCACGCCGGGGTTTGCGCCGATTGGCCGGGAGTGGTCGAAGGCATGCAACTGGTCGGCTCGACGCAAGTGCAGGGCCGTGCCACGCTGGTGGGCAATCTCTGCAACGGCTCGCCCGCTGCCGATAGTGTGCCGGGGATGGTGGCTGCGGGTGCCAAGGTGTCGATCATCGGGCCGAAGGGCAGCCGCGCGGTGGCGGTGGAAGATATTCCCGCAGGCCCCAGCCGCACCACCCTGCAACCGGGTGAGGTGATCACCGCGATCACCCTGCCTGCGCGCGGGGCGCAGGGCGGCGACGCCTATCTGCGCTTCATCCCCCGCACAGAGATGGATATCGCCGTGGTCGGCGTGGCGGTAAATCTGCGCCGCGATGGCGCAAAGATCACCGAGGCGCGGATTGCGCTGGGGGCGGTTGCGCCGAAGATCCTGCTGGTGCCCGCCGCCGCGCAGGCGATCATCGGCAGCACGCTGGACGACGCGGCGCTCGCTGCCCTATCCGCAGCGGCGATTGCCGCCAGCACCCCAATTTCCGACAAACGCGGCACCGCCGCATTCCGCAAAGACATCGTCGGCGTGTTGGTGCAACGCGCCGCACGCATCGCCTACGCCCGCGCAGAAGGAGCCGCAGCATGAGCAAAATCCATGTCACCACCACGGTGAACGGCGATGCGGTGGAATTTCTGGCCGATCCGCGCGACACATTGCTGGATTGCCTGCGTGATCAACTGGGCCTGACCGGCACGAAAGAGGGCTGCGGCACCGGCGATTGCGGCGCCTGTTCGGTGCAACTGGATGGGGTTCTGGTGTGTTCCTGTCTGGTGCTGGGGGCCGAAGCGCAGGGCAAAACCGTGGCAACGGTTGAAGGCCTGTCCACTGGCCCCGATCTGCACCCGTTGCAGCGCAAGTTCATCGAACATGCCGCGCTGCAATGCGGTTTCTGCACGCCGGGGATACTGGTCGCGGCCAATGCGCTGCTGGCGCAGAACCCCGATCCGACGGAAACCGAGGTGCGTTACTGGCTGGCGGGCAATCTGTGCCGCTGCACCGGCTATGACAAGATCGTGCGCGCCGTGATGGCTGCGGGCGCTGAAATGCGGGGGGTAAACTGATGCCGAAGGATGACACAAAATCGGTTTATCGCCTGATCGGCACTAGGCCAGATCGCCCCGATGGCTTGGACAAAGTCACGGGCCGCGCCCGTTACGGTGCGGACATTTCCGCTCCCGGTATGCTGCACGCTGCCGTGGTCCGCTCCCCCCATGCCCATGCCCGGATCATCCGCATTGATGCGTCGAAGGCGCTGGCGCTGGACGGCGTCAAGGCGGTGATCACCCGCGCCGATTTCCCCATCGGGCTGACCGGCGAAGATTGGAACCTGCAGGAAAACACCCTCGCGGGCGATGTGGCGCTCTATGACGGTCACGCGGTCGCGGCAGTGGCGGCCACCTCGAAACTGCTGGCGCAGGATGCGGCAAAGCTGGTCGAGGTCGAATATGAAGTGCTGCCGCATGTCATCGACGTCGATGCGGCGATGCAGCCCGATGCGCCTGTCATCCGCGCAGGCACCGCAGACCACTCCGTGCCAGAGGGGATGCACCCGAATGTGGTGAAATATATCGAGTTCGGCCATGGCGATCTGGAGGCAGGCTTTGCCGCCGCCGATCTGGTGCGCGCGCAAAGCTATAAAACCGAAGCCACCCATCAGGGCTATATCGAACCGCACGCCTGCCTTGGTCAGATGGGTGAAGACGGTAAGGGTGAGATGTGGGTTTGCACTCAGGGCCAGTGGTATATCCGCCGGATGTGTTCGGCGGTGCTGGGCACCGAGGCGTCGCAACTGCGCGTCACGCCCTCGGAAATCGGCGGCGGTTTCGGCGGCAAGACCACGATCTTCATGGAGCCTTTGGCGCTGGCTTTGTCGCGCAAGGCCGGGGGGCGTCCGGTCAAGCTGGTGATGAGCCGCGCCGAAGTGCTGCGCGCCACCGGGCCAACCGCCTCGGCCTCTATGGATGTCAAAATGGGGATGAAGGCCGATGGCAGCATCACCGCCGCCTCGGTCAATTTCCGCATGCAGGGCGGGGCCTTCATCGGATCGTCGCCGGTGGGTGAGGCTTTGTCTTGTGCTTTGGCCTGTTACACCGTTCCAGCCGTGTTTCACCAAGGCTATGAGGTGCTGGCCAACCGCCCCAAAGCCGCCGCTTACCGCGCACCCGGATCGCCGATGGCGGCCTTTGCGGTGGAAAGCCTGCTGGATGAGATGTGCGCCGAATTGGGGCTTGACCCCTTGGCCGTGCGCCTGAAAAACGCCGCCCGTGAAGGTGCGAAGGCCAGCTACGGCCCAACCTACAACCGTATCGGTCTGGTCGAGACGCTTGAGGCAACGATGGCACATGCCAATCTGAAGGTGCCGCTTGGCCCCAATCAGGGACGCGGGGCGGCGGCGGGCTTCTGGTTCAACCACGGTGGGGAGACCTCGGTTTCGTTGGCGATAGGGGAAGACGGCACGGTGACGGTCTCGGTCGGCACGCCGGATATTGGTGGCAGTCGGGCCTCGTTGGGGATGATGACGGCAGAAACGCTGGGCATCGCCTATGAGTCCGTGCGGGTGAATATCGTGGAAACCGGGGCTTTGGGCGTGAACGAGCCAACGCATGGCAGCCGCGCCACCTTTGCCAGCGGCTTGGCAGCGGTCGAGGCCGCCAAACAGGCGATCGCCCAAATGTGCGCCCGCGCTGCTGCCGAATGGGGCATTGATGCCGAGGCTGTCGAATGGCTGGACGGTGCGGCGGTTCCGGCAGGGCCGAACGCCGGAAAGTTCCCGCCGATGTCTATCGCCGAAATCGGGGCCAAAATGGGCAGCACCGGGGGCCCGATCTCGGGCCATCACGAGGTAACGGCGGGCGGGGCAGGGGCCAGCTTTGGCGCGCATGTCGTGGACGTCGAGGTTGATCCTGAAACCGGGCGCACCACGGTTCTGCGCTATCTGGTGGTGCAGGATGCGGGCCGCGCGATCCATCCCGCCTATGTCGAGGGACAGTATCACGGCGGCGCCGTGCAAGGCATCGGCTGGGCGCTGAACGAGGAATACGTCTATGGCGCGGACGGTCGTCTGCAGAATGCTGTGTTCCTGGATTACCGCATCCCCGTCGCCTCTGACCTGCCGATGATCGACACGGTGATCGTCGAGGTGCCGAACCCCGGTCATCCTTATGGGGTGCGCGGGGTTGGCGAAACTGGCATCACCCCACCGCTGCCGGCGCTGGCCAATGCGATTGCTGCGGCCACGGGGGTGCGCATGCGCAGCCTGCCGATGTCACCGCCCAAGGTGCTGGCGGCCATAAAGGCCAAAGCGCGTGGTTGAGATCAACCTCTGGTCCGGCCTGCGCAGGTTTGCGGGGGATCAGTTGGTGATCTCGGTCGCAGGCGGCACTGTGCGTGAGATTCTGGATGCGCTGATCACCGCGCATCCAGCCCTGACGCCCGTCATCAAAGCGGGGGTTTCGGTATCGGTGAATGGCCAGATCGTCACCGATCTGCACAGCCCGGTTGCCGCGACTGATGAGGTCTATCTGATCCAGCGCATCAAGGGGGGGTGAGGGTGCTGGATCGTTTTCTGGGCGGGGTCTAAAGCCAAAGCCAAACCCTAACAAATCCTTAACGCCACAAGACAACCATTTGATAGTCAACACTTAAAAAACTGTCCACGCGTGGACGCTCCCTGTAGGGCCAATAAGAAAGGCGGGCGGCATGAACGCGAAGCAACGCATGAATGACGGCATCACCGCCGCGCGCGCCTTGATTTCCCAGCGCGATTTCGATGCGGCTGCGGCGATCTTAGATGAACTGTCTGCCGATCCCGTGATCTCGGTTTTGCCCGCGCAAACCATGCTGGGGATGCCCCGCCGCCTTCACGTCGCCCGGCTCCATCTCGCGAAGGCGCGCGGCGATCTTGTCGTGCGGGCGGGGTATCAGTTTCATCTGGTGCCCCCACCCGAGCGGCTGGCACCGCTGTTTCGTTTTTCAGGCGCCGAGCGGCAAGCCATCGCCGCTGCCAATCGCCAACCCGTGCCGCGCGTGATCCACCAGATCTGGATCGGCAGCCTCCCCCTGCCTGCGGCGGTGGCGGCTTGGCGGCACCACGCAGCGGTGCAGGGCTATCAGTACCGCCTGTGGCAGGAGGCCGATCTGGCGCGGTTAGGCTTGCCGGATCAGCCCGTGTTTGCCGCGATGCTCGCACGGGGGGATTATCCCGGCGCGGTGGATGTGGCGCGCTATGCGATCCTGGCGGCGGAGGGCGGGATATACTTGGACTGCGACTGGTATCCGGCGCGGGATGATATCAGCTTTCACGATCTGCTGCCGCTGATCGGCCTGACCGCTTGGGCCGAGACGGTGCCGCGCCAGACCGGGATGGGAGGGGTGCTGTTGGGCAATTCGTTTATCGCGACCCCACCCGATCATCCGGCGCTGCTTCGGCTGAACGCGCGGCTGGCGCAGGCGCTTGATCTGCTGCCGCAGGCTCCGGCGTGGTGGTCAACCGGGCCGCTGGTGTTCACATTGGCTGCGCGGGGAGGGGCGGTCAGCGTTGCCCCGCAAACATTGGTTGCGGGGGTACTGGCCGACCGTGCCGCCATGGCCGAGGTGGAGGCACTGCGGGCGCGGGCTTTGCTGGCAGAGGAAGGTTTGCTGATCGCGTGGAAATCATGGTGAGGCGACAAGTTCGGGCAGGCTGACCCAGCGGCAGCCGGGATGATTGGTTGTCAGCGCGAACAACCGGGTGAGGAAGCCCCAGACCTGCGCATCATGCACAAGGTGGTGGGTTAACAGGCCAATCGGAGCATCGCTGCGCTGCATGGCTTGCGCGATTTCATCCATCAGCACTGCATCGGGGCGGCCTGTGCGGCTGCCGCGCCAGTCGATCACATCGACATGGGTGTTGTAGAGGGGCAGGTCGACCGTGGCCACGGGGCCGTAGACTGACAGGGCTTTGAAGCCGAGGGCGGGTAGTTCTGTGACGATTTCCGGTGCGATACGGTTCCACGGTGGCACGAGGACAGGGGCGAATTGCGCGGGGTGGAGCTGAGCGAGCTGGCTGAAGCCGCGCGCGAGTTCGTCGAGGATTTGAGGCGTGGGACGATGCGGGCCGAGTTCTTGTTTTTTCTCCGAGGCGGGGGCGTGGTTGGTGTGCGACCAGCCATGCACGGCGACGGAAACAGCTTTCGCGGTGTTTAACCGTTTGGCCAGTGCGGGGCCGGAATGGGCGGGGATGACGGCGAGGGTGACGGGGATGTTTGCGGCCCCGGTCAGGGCAAGCAGGTGGTCCAGCGCTGTGGTGGGTGCGATGGCGTCGTCGTCGCGCAGCCATAGCCTCGCGGGATTTCCGTTGGCGGCGCGCAGGTCGAGGGCGCGGATCAGGGATGTGGTGGTCATGCTCTGGTCTCGACTATGGTGTGCAGCAGGGCGTTCAGGCGCTGGGCCGCGCCCGCGATGGAGTGATCACGCAGAACGCGCAGGCGAGCGGCTTGGCCCATGCGGTGTTGTCGGGCGGGGTCGGTCAGCAAACGGCATATAGCTGCGGCGGCTGCCGCATCGTCGCCGGGTTCGGTGAGAAAGCCGGTCTCGCCGTCAGCCACCACTTCGGGTACGCCCGACGTACGTTGTGCTATGACGGGGACGCCAGCGGCTTGGGCCTCTAGATAGGCCAGACCGTAGGCCTCACCACAACCGGGCCAGATATAGGCCGAGGCGCGGGCCAGAGTAGCGGCGATTTCGGGGCGGGTTCGTTGGCCCAGCCATGTCAGGCGATCCGGAGGCAGGTCTGCGAACATCGCCTGCACCTCGGGGCGTTGCGGGCCGTCGCCGATTACGGCGAGGTGCCAATCTAGGTCGGGTGGCAACAGGGCCAGCGTCGCGGCGAGGCGGCGGTAGCTGTCGGTCTTGTCGCCTGCGCGCATCATTGCCACTGTGACCAGATGGCCGGGTTGGGGCGTGGGTGGGGCGGAGAAGGCATCGGTCTCGATGAAGGGCGGAAACCGGGTCAGGCGGGCGGTGGGCTTGGCGTCTTGCAGGCCTGACAGATCGCGGGCGGTGAGGCAGAGGTTCAGGTTGGCTTGCTGCACCGCCGCCATGACGGTGGCTTGCATTTCCGTCCAGATGCCGATGTTGCGCCTTGCGGAGAGCGAGGCTTCCACCGTGATATAGGGCAGCGCGAAGCGGCGGGCGAGGGGCGGGCCGAGCAGATCGGGGGATTTGTAATAAGGGTGGTAGCAGAGCCAAAGATCGGGCGGCTGATCGGCCCATAGGGTGCTGATCCGGTCGAATTCGTGGTCGGCAGCGGTGCGCAGCTTGGCCCAGCCTGTATGGTCCTGCGGGTCGCCGAGGTAGGCGCGCAGGTCGGAGGCCAGATCAACCTGATGCCCTGCTTGCTCCATGCAGCGCATCAGCAGTTGCGCCATCAGCCGATCACCGGAGGGCACCGGATGGGTCGGGGCCTTCAAGGGCGCGTAAAAGGCGATCCGCAGGCGGCGGGCGGGCGGCGGCATCGGGCAATGATCCTAAGGGGTTGCAAGTCGTCGGTTCAGGTTATGCGCAAAGCCTGTGCAGGGCGACAGGAATCGACCGCCCCCGCGCCTAAGCCGCCGCGATCCTTGACAGGCTTGGCAAACTGGCCCATTTCGGAACCAGCCTCAGCCATGGCGGAGTGACCGTGCCCCTATCCCAACTTCTTGAGAATATTAGCAGCCGAACCGCCCGCGTTGGGGTGATCGGGCTGGGTTACGTTGGCCTGCCGCTGGCGATCACCGCCGCACGGGCGGGGTTTCGGGTGACCGGGTTTGATACCGACCCCGGCAAGATCACCGCCGTTGAGACGCGCAAAAGCTATATCGAGGCGGTGCCGGATGCGGTGCTGGCCGATGAGGTGGCAGCGGGGCGGTTTCAGGCCACGGCGGATTTCGCCGGGCTTGGCCTGTGCGATGTGATCGTGATTTGCGTGCCGACACCGCTGACGCGGCACCGCGAGCCGGATCTGTCTTTCATCACCCGGACCTGTGATGACATCGCCAAGGCCCTGCGCCGGGGGCAGGTGATTGTGCTGGAATCCACCACCTATCCGGGGACGACGGATGGCCCGGTGAAGCGTATTCTTGAAGCGGGCGGGCTGGTTTCGGGCCAGGATTTCTACCTTGGGTTTTCGCCAGAGCGCGAAGATCCCGGCAACCGGGCCTTCGATACCTCGACCATTCCCAAGGTGGTCGCGGGCGATGGCGCTGATGCGGGGCAACTGGTGGCAGCATTCTATGGCGCGGTGGTGAAAACTGTGGTGCCTGTATCTTCGACCGCGACGGCCGAGGCGGTGAAGCTGACTGAAAATGTTTTTCGGGCGGTCAATATTGCCTTGGTGAACGAGCTGAAGGTGATCTACGAAGCGATGGGGGTTGATGTCTGGGAAGTGATCGAGGCTGCGAAAACCAAGCCCTTTGGCTATATGCCGTTCTATCCCGGCCCCGGTTTGGGCGGCCATTGCATTCCGATTGATCCGTTTTATCTGACGTGGAAAGCCCGGGAATATGACATTCCAACCCGGTTTATCGAGTTGGCCGGAGAGATCAACTCGGGGATGCCGCGCCATGTGGTGTCGCGTCTGGCCGAGGCACTGGATCAGCGGTTGGGGCTGGCGCTGAGCCGTTCCAAGGTGTTGGTGATCGGGCTGGCCTATAAGAAAAATGTGCCAGATATTCGCGAAAGCCCGTCGTTGAAGCTGATCGAATTGATCGAAGAACGCGGTGGGCAGGCCAGCTATCACGATCCGTTTGTGGCCGAGATTCCCAAGACGCGGGCTTATGGGGCGTTGAAGGGGCGGAAATCGGTGGCGTTTGATCAGGCTACGGTGGGGGGCTTTGATGCGGTGCTGATTGCGACGGATCATGACGGGCTGGATTATGCCGGGCTGGCGCAGTGGTCGCGGTTGATCATCGACACCCGCAATGTGTTCGCGCGGAATGGGATTGCGGCGGAACATGTGGTGAAGGCCTGAGAGATGGCACCCTATGCGGTTGCGGTGCTGGCGGATGCGCATTTCCACGATCCGGGCGGCGATTTCGGTGGGGCGGGGATTGTGGTGGATGGCGCGCGGCTGGTGCTGCGCAGTTGGGCGGATACGCGGATCGCGGCGCGGGCGTTCAATGAAACCGCAGGCGCGTTGACGGCGGCGCTGGAGAAGGTTGCTGTAGCCGGGGTGCGGCATGTGGTTCTGGCGGGGGATTATTCCGACGATGGGCAGGCCGAGAACATTCGGCGGCTGGTGGCGGTGTTGCAGGGGTTTGAGGATCGGTGCGGGCTGCGGTTTTATGCCATTCCCGGCAACCACGATCTTTATGGTCCGCATGGCAAGCACGTGACGAGCCGCTTTGTTTCGGCACCGGGGCACACCGTGATGGTGACAAGCGATGCGGAACAGGCGGAGGCTGGGGCGGTTGTGACGCCCGCGATGCGTTGCGGGGGGCAACCTGCGGCGCTGCTGCCGATGGCGCGGTTCGGGCTGTTTCGCCAGCCGGAGTATCTGCATTGGGAAAGCCCGTTCGGGCAGGATGATCGGCCAGAGGCGCGGATGTATGATGCGGTTTCCGGTGATGGCTCGGTGACGCAGCGGCTGATGGATGCGTCCTATCTGGTGGAGCCGGAGCCGGGGCTGTGGTTGTTGATGATCGACGCCAATGTGTTTGAGCCCCGCGCCGGGCGGCCCGATGCGATGCGCAAGAAGGCGTTCATTGGGCCGTCGGATGCTGGCTGGAACGCGATGCTGCGGGTCAAGCCGTTTCTGCTGGGCTGGATCGCCGATGTGACCGCGCGGGCGCGGGCACTGGGCAAAACCTTGGTGAGTGTGTCGCATTATCCGGCGCTGGACCCGTTTCAGGATGTGGTGGGGTCGGAGCGGGCGTTGTTTGGTGACACCGCGATTGTGCGGCGCACCCCCGGCCCGCAAGTGGCGCAGGCGTTGATTGCCGCCGGGCTGCGTTGGCATATCGGCGGGCATATGCATGTCAATGCCACGACGCGCACGGAGGATGGGCGGTTGACCGATCTGTCGTTGCCGTCGCTGGCGGCGTTTCCTGCGGCGTTCAAGATCATTCGTGCCAGCGGCGATGCGGTGAGCGTCGAGACGGTCTCGCTGGAAGATGTGCCGTCCGACCCCGGTATTTCGGCGGTGTATCGGGCAGAGGGCCAAGGTGAGGCGCTGCCGCTTGGGGCGTTTCTGGTGGCGCAGCGGCGGGCGCATGTGCTGGAGCGGCGGTTGGTGCATGATTGGCCGCCCGAGCTGCGCGCGCTGGTTGAAGCGCGGGATGCTGGGTTTGTGGTCGAGCTTGCCGGCGGGGATCTGGCGGAGTTTGCCCAGCGGCACGGCCTGAGTGTTGCGGCGTTGGCTGCCTGCCCGCTGAAGGATCTGATTGCCGACGCCTATCTGATCAAGGTGGCGGGGCCATTGGCGGGGCCGTGGATTGACGCCGACAGATTGGCTTTGTGTCGTGCGCTCGCGGCCGAGTTTGGCGACACACGTGCCGATCCGCGCCAAGGCTCGCGCGGGTTCTTGCAGCGGTTTCTCTCGGTACTGCGGGTGTCGCTGGACCGGATGGATGCTGATGATATGATGATCATTCCGGCTGCGGCAGGCTTGTCGCGCGCGCGGCCACCACGATATCCAGCGGCTGGCTGAGGCCGCGAATATCCACGGTTTGCGGCAGGGTTTTGTCGTTCGTCACCAGCCCCGAGAGCTTTAGCGCATGGGCTGAAACCGCGACTTGCACGACAAGATCCTTGGTCTTTTGCTCCAACCGGCTGGCGATATTCACCGTTTCACCCAAGGCGGTCAGGCGGGCGACGGCTTCGGTGCGATGCGCGGCACCGATGCGGCCCAGAATGGCGGGGCCGGAATGGATGCCGATGCCCATCGACAGCGGCACGCGGAGTTCTTCGTGCAGGCTTTGGTTCAGGCTGTCGAGCACCCCGCCCATTGCGCGGGCCGCTGCAATGGCGCGACGCGCGCCCTCGGCCGGAGTGGTCTCGATGCCGAAGATCGCCATGATGCCATCGCCCATGAACTTGTCGACAAAGCCGCCGCTGTCTTCAATCGCTTCGGCCATCCGACCGAGAAACTGGTTCAGCAAGAACACCACGTCAAAGGACAACCGCCCTTCGGACATGCGGGTAAAGCCGCGCAGATCGCAGAACAGCAGCGTGACCTCGCGCTCGACCCCCCAGTGATATTTGTCAAAGCCGTTGGTCTGACCGGGTTCGAGATTGGCGGGCAGCAAGGTCGAGATCGTCAGATCGGCGGTCGGGCGCAACTGGCAGGCCAGCCGCACATTCGCGGGCGCACCCACGCGGCGCAGCACCTGCTGTTCAGTCGCCGAGGCCGGGGGCAGTTGATCAAGCCCTTCGAGCACGCGCACGCGGCAGGTCGAACAGCGCGCCCGCCCGCCGCAGACAGAGGCATGCGGGATGCGGTTCATCTGGCTGATTTCCAGCACCGAAAGCCCGCGCGCTGCTGAAATCGTCGGGCCAAAGGTATAGCGCACTCGAATACGCGCGCCCATTTTGTTGCCCATTTGCAGCAGCATCCAGCCCCCAAACGCCGCTGCCAATATCGAAAAATAGCTGTAGGAGCCGAGCAGGAAATTCTGTTGCATCTCAGCGTATTGCGCGGCGTTAAACGGGCTGGAAACGCCGCCGCGCAACTGAAGCATCCGCCCCGCCGAGACATAGCCCGCATAGGCCAGCGACGGGATCAGCACGGCCAGTGCATTCATCACCCAAAGGTTGCGGCGATACCACGGTTTTGGCGACAGCCACATGTGGATGCCAATAGAGCCATGGATCCAAACCAGCGCGATCAGCAGTGCCAGCCGAACGCCCTCGCCGGGCCACATCGCCCACAGCGCATAGGTGTAATTATCGGTGACGCCGAACAACTCATGCGCGCCACGGGTGCCGAGCACATGCCGGATCAGCAGGATCGGTATCATCAGCCCGAACAAAAGTTGCACCACGCCTCGGGCGCCGATGCGCCATGTTTGCAAGCGCACGAAATGCGCGATGCCCAAGCCCATATGCACCAAGGCGGCGAGACACAGCACCAGCGTTCCGATCAGGCTGCGGGTTATGAACAGGCGCAGGTCTTGACCTGCCTGCATCGTCTCAAGCGAGACCAACCCGAGCGCGTGGTTCAGCAAATGCGTCGTGGCAAAAGCGAACAGCACCAGACCTGACCACAGCCGCAGCTTTGCGACGCTGGGCCGCGAGCGTCGCCACATGCGGCGGGTCGCGCGGAGGGAGGACTGCGCAGTTTTGTTCATAGCGGTGCCCCGCTTGCTTGCGGTGCATCGGCTGCGCAAGTGGAGGGGCGCGAGCTGCGCATCTTAGGCCAGAACCACAAGATCAACAGGGGCTGCAAGCCCCGCGACACCTTCGCCATCGCGCCGCAGCACGCCGGGATTGACATAGCCCTGCGCCTCGGCGCGGCTGTGGGTGCTGGCGTCGGTCAAGGCGCGGGTGTGCTGCGTCTTATTGGCGCTTTCCAGTTTTGACGCCAGATTGACCGCATGGCCGATCACCGTGAACTCATAGCGCCCCTGTGATCCGACAATCCCCACCGTCACATCGCCTGACGCCACCGCAACACCGGTGGCAAAACGGCCCGGCCATCCCAGAGACACGAAATCCTCTTGTCGCGCATCCAGAGCGGCAATCACCGCCGAGGCCGCCCGCAAGGCGTCTGCTGCATAGGTTTCACCCGGCTGAACCGCCCCGAACGTCACCAAAATACCATCGCCCATGAATTTGTCGATTTGGCCGTTATGCTGTTCAATTTCGGTCAGAGTGATCTGCTGGTAGTGAGCGAGAACCCGCATCACCGTTTCCGGTGGCAGCGTCAGCGCGGTTTTTGTAAAGCCGCGCACATCGACAAACATGATGGCAGCTGCCCGGACCTCGCCTTGACCAGCACCGGGCATTTCTGGGGATTGGGTAATCAGATCGGCCACTTCGGGCGCGAAGAACTGGCTGAGATCCTCGGCGGCGGCATGGCTTTGAATGGCATCAAACAGCACAGAGCGCGCCCGGAACAGAGCGAAGGTCAAAATCACGGTGACCCCCAGTATCGTGATCACCTTGTCGATCTCGGCCCCGATCAGGATGGTGTTGGAGGTCAGATATTCAACATAGTTGCGGGTGACGTGCATGTTGTTCATGTCATAGGTCAGCGCGTAAAGCACCATCAGCACCCACCCCGATGCCGCAATCAGCCCTGACATGAAAACATAGCGCGGATCAAAGCGCAGTGCGCGCAAGGCGATGAAAAAGAACAGATAAATCATCGTCGGCGATTTGAGGTAGAAGGCGGGCGGCTGCTGATACTGGATGTGGAAGGAAAAGATCATGCCACAGAGCAGGCCAACATCCACCACCATCGACAGCATCAGATACCAGCCGGGCAGCACCATCCGATATGACAGAAACATCCGAAACAGGGTAAACGCCAAATAGGCGGCCAGTGTCATCGGCACGAAATTTTCGCCCGCAGTGCCCTCCGCGCGCGGCGCGATCCAATACAGCAGGGTCAGGAATCCAACGATGCTCAGTTGCGCCCAGCTGATCGTCTGTTCGGCTGCGGTCTCACGGCGGTCAATTTCGGCCATGACGCGGGCAGGGACGGCTTCGCCATGCGGATCGCCTGTCCAGATATAGACAAGAAAATCGCGGAGGGAGGCGGGAATGTAGGGCACGAGACTTTCCTTCTTTCCGCATTGGCCGTCTGATCTGGGGCGTGTGATCTTGGAAAGACGCTGGTCTTAGCTGGTTTTCGCGTCACAAAAAAGCGACATTTCCGTATGCGGAGCCAGTGTGCGGAAATGGTGAGATGTCATCGCTTGGGATGCGTTTCAAACTTCAATCACCTGAAAATCACGCCCGCAGAACGCGCCCGGAAACTGACGTTTGGCCGCGCGCTCGATCTTGGTTAATTCTGCATCGGTGCGGTTGAAGCTGTGGTGAATGAAGCCGACTTGCTTGGCACCTGCCGCCTGTGCCAGCCGCACCGCCTGTTGCCAGGTGGAATGGCCAAAACCTTTGAAGGTCGCCATTTCTTCATCCAAGAAAGTGGCGTCGTAGACGAACAGATCCACCTTGTCGATCAAGCGCAAAACGGCTGGGTCCAGCGTACCGGGTTCGTGTTCGGTATCAGTGATGATGGCAATCGAGCGGCCGCCAAATTCCACCCGGTAGCCCACGGCATTGCCGGGATGGTTCAGCATCCCCGTGCGGATCGTCACGCCGGGATAGGGCGTCAGCACATCGCCTGCGGTGAAATCGCGCGCATCAATCCCGGCGCTGCAATAGTCTGGCCCGATGGGAAAGAACGGTTTGCGCATGAATTCCGACAGCATCTGGCGCGTGGTCATCGCGGACCCCATATGGCCCGACCACAGCTTAAGCGAAGACTGGCCGCAATACAGCGGCTTGAAGAATGGCAAGCCGCCGATATGGTCATAATGGCTGTGGGTGAAGTAGAGGGTGAGTTCCTTGCAGCCCTCGGCGGCGAGGGCATGCCCGGCAGAGAGGGCGCCACTGCCCGCATCGAACATGATCACATGCTCGCCACAGCGCATTTCCATGCAGATGGTGTTGCCGCCGAATTTCTGGAACTGCGGGCCGCTGACCGGCAAGCCGCCGCGCGTGCCCCAAAGCTTGAGTTGAAATTTCGGCAGCGGGTTCATGCGCGGGACCGACCCAAAAGCCGCCCTCTGCCGTGCCATGGGCACAAGCTGGAAGCCATTTCATCGCTACGCGTCGCCAAGATCAGACTTCCCCAGATCGCTGATACACCAAAGAATAGGAAGCATCGCAGCAAGATGCGAGGCCCGATTACAGCTTTGACCGAAAACATAGCGGCTCTTGGATGCATATCGCAGGCGGCTGTTGTCGAAAGCATGGCAACATCACCCCAACGCTGCCGGTTATTCAGCGTTTGGAAAGTTCTGCTACCCGGCTGCGGGCTTCGGACAGCTCTACCGTGGTTTGGCTGAGGCGGTCGGCGAGCACGCGGACGACCTCGATAGTCATTTCCGGGAAGTCAGACATCAGCTTGAAGAAGTTGTCTTTGCTGATTCGCAAGGCTTCAACCGGGGTTGCGGCCTTGATCGTGGCTGTCCGCGCCACGTCGCAAAGGATGGCGATTTCGCCAACGATGGCATTCTCTTCAAGGTCGGCCACTTTGATCGGCCCGGTTGGCCCGTCAACGATCACATCGGCACGGCCTGCCAACAGCACAAACGCCGCGTCGCCAGCGTCGCCTTGGTGAAACAAAACCTCCCCCGCGCGGTAGGACACCCGCTCGGATGTGAATGCCAACAATTTCAGCTTTGCCGGAGATACCCCGGCAAACAGCGGAACTTGTTTCAGCATTTTGACTTCGTCGTTCAAAAGCACGTCGTCACCTTCCTACCGTTCGGGCCGTTGATGAGGCCAAGCCGCAAGAGACTTGCCCCCAACTATGCCGACATCAGTTCTTTGAAGATACCATTCTTTTGTAAAAGTTCCGCATGAGAGCCGTCTTCGACCAGTCTGCCACGCTCAAAAACCGCCACTCGGTCGAACAACTGCGCAAACTTCGCGCTTGAAATCACCCAAGCCACAGCGGGCGAGCGACCCTCTTTGCGCAGATATTTCAGCGCGGCGATCAGCACCTGTTCTTGCGTGCGGGTGTCGAGCGCGGACAGCGGGCGGTTGAACAAATAGTAGTCGGACCGCCGGATCAGCGCCCGCGCCAAGGCGAGTTTTTGCCGTTGCACCGAGGTCAGGCGCTTGCCGCCTGCGCCGATGTGGAAGTCGAGCCCGATTGAGAGGAGCGTGTCGTAGATGCCCAATTCGCGCAGCACGCCGCCCGCCACGGCATAGATGCGTTCAACGCCGTCACGGTACTTCTGGCTGATGCGGCCAAACAGCATGTTGTCCAGCAAGGTGCCGGAAACCATGTATTGCGCGGGGTCGTAAAACTCGATGGCGTCCTTGAGGCTGGCCGGAAGGCCTTCGTGGAAAGCCGCCCTGAATTCAACGATCTGCGCCATCATCTCGGGCGTCAGCAGACCAAAACGATGCCGCGGCTCGATGTAATCGAAGCTGAGGCGGATCATCATGGCGCGGTCGCTGTCGGTGATGTTTGCGGTGCTTTTATCTATGTTTTTCAATAATATCGCATAGGCCGGGATGTCGTCCGATTTCATGAAGGTCAGTTGCTGGAAGAACGGGTGATCTGGCGGCAGGTCGCTGAACAATTCGATGGCGTTGCGGGCGATCTCGGTGCCCATGGTAAACAGCGTATCGGCCAATCCGCGCTGTTTCAGAACGCTAAGGAAATACGGGTTGCTGATGATCGCGCCCGCCTTCAAGTCTGGCGTACGGGCATTGCCGAACAGCAGGTTTTCGATCACCGTCGCTTCGACATTGTAGGCGCCAGGCTCGAACGGCTCGATCAGCCCGTTCAGATCGGCTTTGGTCAAGGCATCGCGCAGCACCCGGCGCATCTCGACCGTCTTGGTTTTCAGCCCGCCATGCTCGGCCAGATTGACATTGGACCGCAGAGCAAGATCGAACATGTCGCGGGTCAGCGCCACCGCATCCAGTGCGGCGTAGACCGAGGGCATCAGCGTGGCCTGATCGGCGGCCCCATTCAGCTCGAAGTCGATCCAGTCTGAGTGAATATCAAACTCGGGGTTGCCCGCCCTCGCCGCTTCGCGCTTCTCCCACTGACGTTGCGTCAGCGCCGCGCCTTCAAACACGCGGTCGGTGATGGGGGCGTGTTTTAACCCGTAAAGCAGGTTGTCACGCACGGTTCCGAAGAAGAAATAGGCGTCGCTGCCGGCGTAGGTGATGGTGCGGCCACTGAGCGATTCGGGCAGGCTGTGCAAATCGGCGTCGCCGATATTGATCTGGCCCTGCGTGGGCCAGACGATGCGTGCCAGCACCTCGGCCATGATATCGGCACCCGAGCCGGCGTTGCCGATGATGGCAACCGTTTCACCCGGCAACAGCGAAAAGTTGACGCGGTCCAACCCGACAGCCCCGGTGTCGTCGGTCACGCCAAGATTGACCGCCGCGAGAGGTCCGGTCAGCTTGCCCTCGGCGCGCTCTGCCGAAACCGCCTGAATCTCGGGCTCCAGCATGTCATCCACCGCGAATTGACCGATGACTTGACTGTATTTGATCTGCACGTCCTGACGGTTTTGATCCCAATCAATCAACTCCTTCAGCGGGCCGGGAAGATCTTTGTAGGCGCCGATCACCGCCACCAACTGCCCGATATCCAACTGACCTTGTAGCGCGAGATAGCCGCCGACGCTGTAGAACAGGAACGGCGTCACCGAGGCGAGGAAATTGTTGATGAACTTCACCAAGAATTTCCATTGATAAATGTCGAAACGGATTTTGTAGATCCGGCCCAGTCGCGAGGAGATATCGGCGCGTTCAAAGTTTGAGGTGTCGTAGGAATGGATGGTGTGGATCCCATCGACGATCTCACTGACACGCCCAGCCAATTCGCGCGCGGTCAGTTGCCGCTCGCGCCCCAGCACCAGCAGACGGCGGCGCATCCGGGGGATGATGAAGGCCTGCACCCCGACCAGCGCGGCGGTGATCAGCCCCAGCGGAATGCTTTGCACAAAAATGAAGGCCAGCGCCATGATAGCCTGTCCGCCGAGCAAGGTGGGGGCTACGAAAGCGTCGCCGGTAAAGCCGCCGAGCGGTTCAACCTCGTCCTTCACCATGCTGGAGATTTCGGCCCCCTTCAGACGTTTGAAGGTTGCGGGGGGGAATCGCAGAATATGATCGACCAGCGTGAAGCGGATGCGCCGCAGCAACCGCTCGCCCAGACGGCCTTTGTAGGTGTTGATGTAATATTTGAAGAGGCCGTTCACGATGACCAGCAGCAAAAACACCCCGCTGAGTGCGAATAGGGTGTTCAGACGGTCGAGTTGAATGCCGTCAAACAGCGTGACATGGCCAAAGATCGGCAGATCAAACGCGATCTGCATGAAGGTCTGGGTGGCTGCGGGATCGGCAAAACCATCGCCCTGAATTGGTCCGTTCACGATCTGCTTCGGCAGATTGAGCGACAGGAAATACGGGATCATCGACAGCGCAACAATCGCCAGCACCCAAAGCTGTTGCCGCTTGGTGTGGGTCCAGATGTAGCGTGAGATATTGGGGTCCAGCATGGCGTTAAAGCCCTCCACAGATCGGTCGGCGCCTTGAAGAAAAACCTAAGGTGCAAAGGGTCATGTCGCGCCAACCAGAATGGAGGTCAGGGTCAAGCAAAGCATTGTCAAAAAGCTGTCGTGCTCGCCACTCAATCGCAAGCGCTGTTTTGAGGCAAGACGTTTATCATTGTGCGCCCGCTGGTTGCAATGCTGCTTTGGCCTTCATCTGGGTTGCAGCCTGCGCATAGCCGCCCGCTGCACCGTCAATGAAGTGCATGTGATCCTGCGCCCGCAGCGATGGCACGATGCAGGTGACCAGCGCCTGATCCTGCTTGTGCAGGCCAAATTGGCAGATGCCCGAGGCGGCGGCAGAGTCGAGCAGAGCCTCGATTTCAGCAAGCCCGGCGGCGTTGATATCAATCGTCATCTTCAGACCATCGTCAAACTTGCGAAAATCGGTGTTGCGGGTCATTTGACGCACATAGTCGCGGGCATTGAAGCCGCCGAGCGTCAGATTGGTGCGATAGAGCAGCACGGTCATAAAGATCGCCACCACCACTTTGATCCGCGCCATCAGGCGTTTGCCGCGCGGGGCGCGGGCATTGGTTTCCGACGCGACACCGCCCAAAGTCAGCTGCGGCACCGGGCCTTCGGGCGGTAGTGGGTTGCCCAAGCCACCCGCCTTATTGGCCACCGCCACCACATTGGCCACCAGTGCGCGGAAGGCGTCGGGGCGGGCGGTTGTAGAGGGCACCGCGATGATCGACACGATCTGGCCATTGCGCGAGGCGATCGGGTTCCAGCGGCAGGACAGCCCGGTCAGATCAGGTCTGCTGCCGGGTTCGGCCATCGGAATGGCAAAGCGCCCCAGCTTCATCTGGGCTTCGGCCCAAGCCGCACCGCCGCCTGCGAACATCGCAAAGGTCATATCCTCGCTGGCCTGAAACCGCGCGATCCGTACATCCAGACCCGCCGCGCGCACCTCGGACAACGGCACCAAGGCGGTCCGCATGTTCAGCCGCAGATCATCCTCGATCCAGCGCGCCACAGCCGCCAGTGCGACGCCGGCCGCAGCAATGCCATTTGGCGGCACCGCGATCACCGCACCGTCGCCGCCAAACACGAAAGGATAATCACTGCCCTCGAGCACGTTCAGCACAGCGGTGATCACCGAAGCCCCGGCCATGTTGACGGATTTATACTTGCCGCGCGCAATCGCCTCGGTCGAGGACACGACATCAGCCACCGCCAGTGCCCAGCCTTCGGGCAGCGGTCGGTAGCGTGTCAGATTGGCCACATCTTCAAACTCGGAAAAGGTCGGCAGGTCTGACAGGAAAACAGAGGCGTTTTGATAGCTCATCCGCACAAGCTAGCATGATTTTTACCGGATGCAGGTGCTATAAACTCATATTTTCAGCGCGCGCTCACACGACTTTGTGTGGCTTGTAATGACGTTTGGTGGGGGTGACAAAGCTACTCCGGTCTGATCATTTCGGGGCTGACAGAGCCAATTTCAACACCCGGCGTTGCATTTTGATTGCAATTCGCGAGAAGTCTCGCTTGCAATGGGCTTGCCAAGCAACCGGATCCACCATGATCCACCTAAAGCACGGAATGGGTCAGACCGGATGACACGACAAGAACTTGGCATCGGCATGGATTTGCTGCGGGTAGAGGATGTAAAAGTGTCCTTCCCGCTGGCGACTGGCCAAGTGGATGCACTGAAAGGCGTGGGGTTGCGGGTATTGCCCGGCAAGATCACCGCTTTGGTCGGCGAGTCAGGCTCGGGCAAGTCGGTGCTGGGTCAGACCATCATGGGGCTACAGCCGGACTTTGCGCGGGTCAGCGGTAAGGTCCTGCTGGCCGATCCCGCAGCGCCGGGGGGTATGGTGGAGTTGCTGGGCCTGCCGCGCGATGGTCGGCTGATCCGCAGCGTGCGGGGCCGCAAGATCGGCATGATCTTTCAGGAGCCGATGACCTCGTTTTCCGCGCTGCACACCATCGGCAACCAGATCTCGGAAGCGCTGCGCATCCACGAACCGGTTTCGGCCAAGGAACAGCGCGAGCGGTCCGAGGAGATGCTGTCACTGGTGGGTTTCACCAAGCCCGGTAAAGTGTTTGACATGTATCCGTTTGAACTGTCAGGCGGAATGCGCCAGCGCGCGATGATCGCGATGGCGCTGATTTGCAGCCCGCAGTTGTTGATCGCGGATGAGCCGACAACGGCGCTGGATGTGACCATTCAGGCGCAGATTCTGACGCTGCTGCGCGATCTGCAACAGCGTCTGAACATGGCGATCCTGTTGATCACCCATGATCTTGGCGTGGTTGCCAATGTCACCGATGAAGTGGTGGTGCTGTATCAGGGCCGCATCATGGAATCCGGCCCGGTGGACGACATTTTTCGCCGTCCGCAGCACCCGTATCTGAAGGGGTTGATGGCCGCGATCCCGCATTTCGGAATGAAGCATGGCGAGCGACTGCGCCCGCTGCGCGATATTCAGATCAACCGCGACAAGTTGATGACGGCGATTGGCGGGGCGAAGCCTGTGGCGAAGACCAAAGCGCCCGACGTGCTGCTGTCGGTGCGCAACCTGAGCAAAACCTACCAAACCCGCGATCAGGCTTGGGACATCCGCAAATCCGCCAAACCTGCTCCCGCCGTCGATGATGTCAGTTTTGACATCAAGCGCGGTGAATGCCTTGGGCTGGTGGGCGAAAGTGGCTGTGGCAAGACCACGGTCAGCAAAATTCTGATGCGCGCGGTGACGCCCGATGCGGGTTCGGTGATCTATGATGATGGCTCTGGCCAGGTCGATGTGTTGAACGCAAAGGGAGACGATCTGCAACGCCTGCGCACGCAGATTCAGATGGTGTTTCAAGACCCGGTGTCGTCGCTTTCCCCTCGTATGACGGTGGGCAATATCCTGTCGGAACCGCTGGATATTCACAGCCGTGGGTCGACCCTGCAACGGCGAGAGACGGTGGATGCGCTGCTCGGGGCCATCGGTCTGGGTCAATCCGCCCGCCACCGCTATCCGCACAGCTTTTCGGGTGGGCAGCGGCAGCGCGTCGGGATTGCGCGCGCGTTGGCCTTGGCGCCGGGGTTGATCGTCTGTGATGAGCCGGTGTCGGCGCTGGATGTCTCGGTGCAGGCGCAAATTCTGAACCTATTGAAAGATTTGCAGAAAGACCTTGGCCTCACCTATCTGTTCATCTCGCATAACCTCGCCGTGGTGGATTATATGGCCGACCGAGTGGCGGTGATGTGGGCGGGACGGATCGTGGAAATCGCCGCGCGCGAAACCATCATGACCGCGCCGGTGCATCCCTATACCAAGGCTTTGCTTGCCGCCGTGCCCTATCCCGATCTGGATCGGCGCTTGGATTTTGCCACCTTCAACGGCAACACCGCCCTGACCAACGCCGATTGGGCCGCCGCCTTCCGGGCCGAGCCTGATGCCCAATCCGACCTTGCCCCGCTTGATCTGGGCGACGGCCATTTCGTCTTGGCCCGCAAATCCGCTGATAGAAATGATCTGAAGCCATGATCACCCGCCGCACCGCTTTAACCCTGCTTGGTTCGGTCGCTTTGCCCAGCATTGCCCATGCGGAATCGCCATTCTTCGCCTCAGACGTGAAGATGGGCAACATGCCACCCCTGCCCGAACGGCTGCCGCGCAATCCGCGCGTGATAGATTTGCCCGCGATGGGTCGCAGCACCGGGCGGCTTGGCGGCAGCGTGCGCATGCTGGTCAGCGGTCAGCGTGATGTGCGATTGATCCCGATCTACGGCTATTCCCGGCTGGTTGGCTATGACGCAAACCTGCAACTGATCCCCGATATTCTGGAAAGTTTTGAGGCGGTTGACGACCGCATCTACACCCTGCATCTGCGCGAAGGCCATCGCTGGTCAGACGGCACCCCCTTCACGGCGGAGGATTTCCGCTATTGCTGGGAAGATATGATGAACAACGCCGATCTCTATCGCGGCGGCCCCCCGGTGGATCTGATCGCCGACGGCAAAGTCGTCGAATTCACTGTCATTGACCCCGTGACGGTGCGGTATTCGTTCGCCAGTCCGATGCCAGACTTTCTGCCGAAACTCGCCTCCCCCCTGCCACTGATCCTGTTTGTGCCGCAGGTCTATATGAAGACGTTCCACGCCAAATATCAGACACCGGAAAAGTTGGCCGAACTGGTCGAACAGAACCGTGTCGATGATTGGCAAAGCCTGCATGCGAAAATGGGCCGCTCCATCCGCCCGGAAAACCCGAGCCTGCCAACTTTGGAAGCATGGCGTCCGCGCACCGCCCCCCCCGCCGAGCAGTTCGTGTTCGAGCGCAATGCTTATTTCCACAGAGTCGATCAAATCGGCCAGCAACTGCCATATTTTGACCGTATCATTCTGGATGTCGCCTCGGCTGACATTATCCCCGCCAAAACTGCCACCGGGGAAAGCGATTTGCAGGCGGGTGGCATCAGCTTTCCCGATTACACGCTGATGAAGCAGGCCGAAAAACAACATCCGCTGAAAGTGTCGCTGTGGCGGCGCACCCAAGGCTCCAGTGTCTCGCTGTTTCCCAATATGAATTGCAAAGACCCGGTTTGGCGCAAGCTTTTTCAGGATGTGCGGATGCGGCGGGCTTTGTCGGTGGCGATCAATCGGCACGAGCTGAACAAGGTCAATTTCTTCGGTCTGGGCCGCGAAAGTGCCGACACCGTGCTGCCAGAAAGCCAGCTTTACCGCCCCGAATACGCATCCGCTTGGGCGCAATACGACCCCGACCTAGCCAATGCCTTGCTGGATGAATTGGGCCTGACCGAACGCGGTGGCGGCAATATCCGCATCCTGCCAGATGGTCGGCAGGCTGGAATCGTGGTGGAAACCGCAGGCGAAAGCACGCTGGAAACCGACGTGCTGGAGCTGATCGTCGATCACATGCGCGACGTGGGCATCGCTATCTACATCCGGGCCAGCCAGCGCGACATCTTCCGCAGCCGCGCTATGGGCGGTGAGGTGCAGATGTCGGTCTGGGCAGGTCTTGATAATGGCGTGCCCACCGCCGACATGGCCCCCGATCAGCTTGCCCCCACCCACAGCGATCAGTTGCAATGGCCGGTCTGGGGCAGCTGGTATATGTCGGCCGAAACCGCAGGTGAGGCCCCCGATCTGCCCGCCGCGATGCAGCTGATTGACCTGCTGAAACGCTGGCGCAACACCACCACCACAGCCGCCCGCGCCGAAATTTGGGCGCAGATGCTCACCCTGTGGTCCGATCAGGTGTTCTCGATTGGCACCGTCAACTCGGCCCCGCAACCGATCGTGCGGGCCGCCCGGATGCGGAATGTGCCGGAAGATGCGCTGTATGGCTTCACGCCGACCAGCTTTCTGGGCGCTTACATGCCCGACACCTTTTACTATGCAAGGGAGTAAGCCATGATCCGCTACATCCTGTTGCGCACGCTTGCGATGATCCCGACGCTGTTCCTGATTTCGGTTCTGGTGTTTTTCATCATTGAATTGCCGCCGGGCGATTATTTTGAAAGCTATGTCTCCGAGCTGCGATCCTTGGGGGAATCTGCGGATCTGGCCGAGATTGACATGCTGCGCGAACGCTATGGCTTTGATCAGCCGCAGGTCGTGCGCTATATCTGGTGGGTCGGCGGCATGTTACATGGCGATTTCGGCTATTCGTTTGAATACCGCCTGCCGGTCAGTGAAGTGGTGGGGGATCGGCTGTGGCTGACTGTGCTGCTTTCGACCGTGACCATCCTGTTTACTTGGATCGTCGCCTTTCCCATCGGGATTTATTCGGCCACCCATCAGTATAGTTGGGGCGATTACGGCCTGACCTTCCTTGGCCTCTTGGGCATCGCGGTGCCGAATTTTGTGCTGGCCCTGGTGATGATGTATTTCGCGAATATCTGGTTTGGGGTGTCGATCGGCAATCTGATGGACCGCCAGTTCCTGAACGAACCGATGAGTTGGGCGAAGTTTTCGTCAATTCTGTCGCATATCTGGATACCCGTGGTGATCATCGGCACCGCCGGAACCGCCAGCATGGTGCGCCGTCTGCGTGCCAACCTGCTGGATGAGTTGCACAAACAATATGTCGTCACCGCTCGCGCCAAGGGTCTGCATCCGCTCAAGGTGCTGGTAAAATATCCGCTGCGCATGGCGCTGAACTTTTTCATCTCTGACATCGGCTCGATCCTGCCCGCGATGATTTCCGGCGCCGAGGTGACTGCCATCGTGCTGTCACTGGAAACCACCGGGCCAATGCTGATCCGCGCCTTGCAAAGCCAAGATATGTATCTGGCGGGTTCGTTCCTGATGTTTCTCGCCTTCCTGACCGTGATCGGTGTGCTGATCTCCGACATCGCGCTAACGTTTCTTGACCCCCGCATCCGGCTTGGTAAAGGCAGCAGCAAATGAGCGATCTGCCAAACCAAACCACCGCCCTGCCCGCCCCCGGTGCGCCGATGACGCATTACGTCTCGGATGCTGCCTTTGATCCGTACGAGGCCGAAAACGCCGCCTCGGCCCAAAGCAAATTCGCCGAGGCCTCGCAACTGCAACTGATGTGGTGGAAGTTCCGCAAGCATAAGGTGGCGCTGTTTTGCGGGGTGTTCCTGATCCTGATGTACGCCTCAATCTTCATCAGCGAATTCCTCGCCCCCTACAGCCAAGCCGCCCGCAACACCGATTTCATCTATGCCCCACCGCAAGCCGTGCATTTGTTCCACGATGGCAAGCTGATCGGGCCCTTCGTCTATGGCCGCACCCAAGTGCTGGATATGGATACACTTCAGCGTATCTACACCGATGATCCCACCGATATTCAAAAACTGCGCTTCTTCTGCGAAGGCGATAAATACAACTTCTGGGGCATGATCCCCGCCAGCACCCATCTGGTTTGCCCCGCCAAAGACGGCCAGTTTTTCCTGCTGGGAACCGACCGCTTGGGCCGCGATGTGCTGTCGCGCATCATCTACGGCGCGCGCATATCGCTGACCATCGGCATCTTCGGCGTCACCATGAGCTTTATTCTCGGCATCGTTATTGGTGGCCTTGCGGGCTATCATGGCGGCTGGTTCGACGCCCTCACTCAACGCATCATTGAAGTCCTGCAATCCATCCCCTCCATCCCGCTCTGGATGGCCCTCGCCGCGATCATTCCGGTGACGTGGAGCCCGATCCTCGTCTACATCGGCATCACCGTGATCCTTGGTCTGTTAGACTGGACGGGGCTGGCCCGTGGCGTGCGATCCAAACTCTTGGCCCTGCGCGAAGAAGATTATGTCCTCGCCGCCCGCTTGATGGGCGCAGGCAGCGCGCGCATCATTGGCCGCCACATGATCCCCGGTTTTATGTCACACCTGATCGCCTCGGCGACGCTGACCATCCCCGGCATGATCTTGGGCGAGACCGCGCTGAGTTTCCTTGGCATCGGGTTGCGCGCGCCGATTTCAAGCTGGGGCATCCTTCTGACCGAGGCGCGCAGCGTGAACATCATCGCGCTCTACCCATGGCTGATGTTCCCGGTGATTCCGGTGATCCTCGTCATCCTCGCTTTCAATTTCCTCGGTGACGGGCTACGCGATGCCGCCGATCCTTACAAATGAACCGCACCAACCCGAGGTTACCTAAATGAAGCACCCGTTGGAAAATGCGCGGATTCTGATGTACAGCCACGACACGTTCGGGCTTGGGCATTTGCGGCGCTGCCGTACCATCGCTCATGCTTTGGTGCAGGAATACAGCGGGCTGATGGTGCTGATCGTGTCGGGTTCGCAGATCGCCGGGGCGTTTGATTACCGCGCCCGCGTCGATTTCGTGAAAATCCCCTCGGTGATCAAGCTGCGCAACGGTGAGTATTCCTCGCTGTCCGAGCACATCGACGTGCATGACACCATCAAGATGCGCCGCTCGATCATCCGCCATACCGCTGAAAGCTTTGCTCCTGACATTTTCATCGTCGATAAAGAACCGATGGGTCTGCGTGGTGAGATTGAGGAAACCCTTGCCTACCTGAAATCCAAAGGCACCACACTGATTTTGGGCCTGCGCGAGGTGATGGACGCGCCCCGCCTGCTCGACGTCGAATGGAAGCGCAACGATGTGATGGGCAAGATAGAGCGCACCTATGACCATATCTGGGTCTACGGCCCGCCCGATTTCTACGACCCACTGACGGGCCTTGATGTGCCGCAATCGGTGCGCGAGAAGATGGAGTTTGTCGGCTTCCTGCAACGCCGCTCGGCGCAAGAAAAGCTGTCAGATCAGCGCCGTGACAGTGATTACCTGCTGGTCACCACAGGCGGCGGCGGCGATGGTGCTGATCTCATCGACAACGTGATGAGCGCTTATCTGCACGACCCCAGCCTGACCCAAAAAGCACTTGTCGTACTGGGCCCCTACATGCCCGGCGATCAGCGCACCGAGTTTCTGCGCAAAGGCCAAGCCATTCCCCAAATCGAAGTCATCGAATTTGACACGCGAATGGAGGAGTTGATCGCAGGTTCTGCGGGTGTCGTCGCGATGGGCGGCTACAACACCTATTGTGAGATTCTCTCCTTCGACAAGCCCGCTTTGATCGTCCCCCGCACCACCCCGCGCGAAGAACAACTGCTGCGTGCCACCCGCGCCGCCGAATTGGGCATGATCGAAATGCTGTTGCCAGAAGAAGCCGCCGATCCCGCGCGCATGGCCGCCGCCCTGCGCGCCCTGCCGCAACGTCCGCACCCGTCCGATGCCGTCCCCGGCTTGCAGCTTGAAGGGTTAACCAATATCGCGCGCCTCGTCGGTGAAGACCTGCACGCGCGCGCCGAAAACCTCTCCGCGCAGCGGTTCGCCACGTGACGCCACACCACCCGCTTGCCTCGGGTCAAAAGCGTTTGGTGGTGGTGGTCAAAGGCTATCCCCGCCTGTCGGAAACCTTCATCGCGCAAGAATTGCGCGGGCTGGAACTGGCGGGGCTTGATCTCGTCATCGTCTCGCTACGCCACCCTGCCGACAAAAAACGCCACGCCGTGCACGATGAGATCGCCGCTGATCTGCTCTACCTGCCCGAATATCTCTGCCGCGAGCCCCTGCGCGTCTTGCGCGGCCTCTGGGCTGCCCGTCGCCACCCCGGCTTCTGGCCAACCTTTCGCGCCTTGCTAAAAGACCTGACACGCGACCCCACCTCCAACCGCCTGCGCCGCTTTGGTCAAGCCGCCGTTCTGGTCGCCGAATGGCCCCAAAATGGCGCTTGGCTGCACGCCCATTTCATCCACACCCCGGCCTCGGTCGCCGATTACGCCGCCCGCATCATGCATATCGGCTGGACCGTCTCGGCTCATGCCAAAGACATCTGGACCTCACCGGATTGGGAGCTTTCGGGCAAGCTTACCCGCGCGAAATGGGCGGTCACCTGCACAGATATGGGGCATAAACATCTGCAGTCATTAACTAAAACACCAGAAACCGTGTATCTCAGCTATCACGGCCTGAACCTTGATCGCTTCCCGCCCTATACCACCCCACGCCCCACCCGCGACGGCAAAAACCCCGCCGATCCGGTGCAAATCGTCAGCGTTGGCCGCGTCGTGCCGAAAAAAGGCTACGACACTTTGCTGCACGCACTCGCCCTGCTGCCAACCGATCTGCACTGGCGCTTTACCCATCTTGGCGGCGGTCCAGAACGCGAAACTCTGCAAGCGCTCGCCCAATCCTTGGGCCTAACCTCCCGCATCCGCTGGCAAGGTGCGGTCGATCAGTCGGAGGTGCTGACAGCTTACCGCGCTTCTGATCTGTTCGCGCTCGCCTGCCGCATCACCGCCGATGGTGACCGTGACGGGCTGCCGAACGTACTGGTCGAAGCCGCGAGCCAAGGCCTCGCCTGCCTCTCAACCAACATCTCCGGTATCCCCGAGCTGTTTCGCAACGGCGAAAACGGCTGGCTCACCGCGCCCGACGATGCCGCAGCCCTTTCCGCAGCCCTAGAAACCGCCATCACCCACCCCGACCTGCGCGCTGAGTATGGCCAAGCCGCCGCAACCCAAGTTCGCGCCACGCTCGATTACCACCACAGTGTTAACCAACTCGCTGCCCTGTTCGCCGCCGAAGGCCTGCAGCCATGACCCAAAACCCTATGATCCCCTCTGTATTTTTCTACGTCCAGCACCTCTTGGGCATCGGCCACCTCGCTCGCGCCAGCCGTATCGCGCGCGCGATGATTGACGCGGGGCTAGATGTCACCCTCGTCACCGGCGGCCTGCCCGTTGCAGGCTTCCCCGGACTCGGCATCCCTCACATCACGCTGCCGCCGATTGCGGTCTCCAACAGCGACTTCTCCGGCCTTCTCACCGCGACAGGCCAGCCCGCCGACGCGGCCTACCTAGATGCCCGCAAAGACCAACTCCTCGCCGCCTATCATGCCCTCAAGCCCGACATCGTGCTGATTGAGGCCTTCCCCTTTGGCCGCCGCCAAGTGCGCTTTGAACTCCTCCCGCTGATCGACGCCATTCAGGCCAGCCACCCCCGCCCGGTCTTGGTCAGCTCGGTGCGTGACATTCTGCAACGCAAAGTCAAACCGGGCCGCAATGAGGAAACTGCCGCCCTGATCAATCGCGCCTTCGATCTGGTGTTGGTCCACGGCGATCCCAGCTTTGCTGCGCTTGAAGACAGCTTCCCGTTGACCGATCAGATCACCGATAAAATCGCCTATACCGGCCTTGTCTGCCCACCCGCCCCGCCACCGCCCGCCGAGCAGTTCGATGTGCTGGTCTCGGCAGGGGGCGGGGCCGCTGGCAAACAACTTATCACCGCTGCCGTCGGTGCCGCCCGCCTACTGCCCCAACTTAAAAACTGGCTGATCATCACTGGGCCCAACCTGCCGCAGCCCGATTATGACGCCCTCACCCAAAACCAACCTGCAAACGTTACGCTCACCCGCTTTCGCCCCGATCTCGCCAGCCTGATGCGCGGCGCGCAGCTTTCGGTCTCGCAAGCGGGCTATAACACCGTCGCCGACATCCTGATGGCCGGCTGTCATGCCCTTCTGGTCCCTTATGCCACCGCAGGTGAAACCGAACAGACCGACCGCGCCACCCTGCTGGAAAAGATCGGTCGCACCCGTACGCTGACCGAAGCCGCCCTCACGCGGGAAACCTTGGCAGCCGCGATCCAATACGAAATCGCCCGCCCGCTGCCTGCGCAAGCGCTTCGGATCAGCGTGGAGGGTGCCGCGCGCAGTGCCGAGATTTTGTTGGACCTCGTGAAGAATATGGCGCGCGGCTAGTCCCAACCACCACAACAACTGAACGTCGATTTCCCGGACCGGAATGCGGAAATTGCCATTTTGACCCGCCATGCGGCCCAACTATTGGGGTTTGCGGCGCGCGGTAAAGGCATCGAAAAGGTGCTGTCGGCAGCGCAACTGGCGGCGGGCAAACGCGGGCGTGCGGCGGTCGAGGGCAGGGATTATGGCTCGCCGGACGATGGGAAGGCGCTTACCAAGGGCGATCCTGCGCTGTCGCGCTGCGCGACCCCGCGCTCAACCGCATCGCCAATCCGACTGATTTCGGCATAAACAGCATCGCGGTTTCGGTTTCAGCAGGCCAAATCCTGCACGAACGCCAAGCGGTAATGAATGTTCATCACAACTGGGGGTGCTTTGTCTTGATGTCGCCCCCGAGGCACTGGCCACGGCACTGGAGTCAAAATACATCGACATCAAGGCGCGGGACTTGATATGAACAATCACCCCCAAGCCATGGCAGCGCTTGAGAATGCAGCCAAAGCGATTGCGCGGCGGATCGACTACCCCCAGCATGGCATCGGCGCGGACCCCGGCCTTTTCTGATGGCGTTTTACCGCGAGCAGCAGGAAAGTTTGGAAAGCCGATTGCTTTTTGGCGAGCGGCGGCAGGATAAACTCCACAGCATGGCGGCAAAACCGAAGTAATCAGCAGAGCAAGGTATCAAGTGCGCGGTGGCGGCGAACCTGCTGGCGGTGGCCAAATTTTGAAGCGAGAGCGGCCATGAACTGGATCGAAGGAAACGTCTTGGCGCTGATCCATCACTACGGTGCCGCCGCACTGTTTGTGTCGCTGACGTTGGAGACTTTGGGACTGCCATTGCCGGGGGAAAGCGCGTTGATCTTGGCCTCAACTTTGGCCGGGGCGGGGAAGATCAGCATCTGGGCGGTGGCGATTGCGGCGTGGTGTGGAGCGGTTTTGGGTGACAATATCGCTTATTTCATTGGCCGCAGATACGGTCGGGCGGTGGTGACAAGCTATGGCGCGCGCTTTGGAGTGACCGAAAGCCGCTATGCCAAGGTCGAGGCGGTGTTTGCGCGATATGGTCCGTTGATGGTGATCGCGGCGCGGTTTGTGGTGTTGCTGCGCCAGATGAACGGGTTGGTGGCGGGGACGGCGGGGATGCACTGGCTGGCTTTTGCGCTGTCGAATGTGGTGGGTGCTGCGCTTTGGGTCGGCTTTTGGACCACATTGGCATACCATTTTGGCCATTCGGTGGCGGTATTGCCGTTCATTGGGCGACATATCGGGGTGGTCGCTTCGGTAGTGATAACGCTGGCTTTGCTGTGCGTGTTGGTCGGCTATGTCCGCTTGCGTAATGGACCCAAGCCTTAACGGCTTGAGCCCGACGCATTTGGGTTATTCCATGAACCAGCCGTGGCTGACGATCATCGACTGGCCGGTTAGCGCGTTGGTGGGGAAGGCGGCGAACAAGTGCGCGATCTCGGCCACGTCTTCAACTGTAGTGAACTCTTTATCGACGGTGCCGCCGAGCATGATCTTGTTCACGACATCTTCTTCGGAGATGCCAAGCGTCTTTGCTTGCTCGGGGATTTGTTTTTCCACCAGCGGGGTTTTTACGAAGCCGGGGCAAATCACATTGGCCCGCACGCCATGTTCCGCGCCTTCTTTGGCGATGACGCGGGCGAGGCCCAAGAGTCCATGTTTGGCGGTGACATAGGCCGATTTCAGCGGCGAGGCTTCTTTCGAATGCACCGAGCCCATGAAGATGATCGAACCCGACCCGGCCTTATACATATGCGACAGGCAGGCTTTCGATGTCAGGAATGCGCCGTCGAGGTGGATCGACAGCAGCTTTTTCCAGTCGTCAAACGGGAATTCCTCTAGCTTGTGCACGATCTGGATGCCCGCGTTCGAGACCAGCACGTCGATTTGCCCCCAATGATCAATCACCTGCTGGATGCCCACGTTGACGGCGGCCTCATCAGTAACGTTCATCTCAACACCGATGGCGGAACCGGGGCCTTTGGCGGTGAGCTCCGTCGCAGTGGCTTGGGCAGCGTCGAGGCGCAGATCAGCGATGACGACCTTTGCCCCGTCCGCGATGTAGCGTTCGGCGATGGCTTTGCCGATGCCGCTGGCGGATCCGGTGATGATGCAGACTTTGCCGTTAAGGGTCATGGGAAAAGACATGTTTAGGTTCCTGTGATGAAGGGGGTTAGCGCGTTGAGACGAGGTAATCATACGCCACGCGGCCCAGACCAAGCGTGAGGTCAGTGAGGATAGATGATGATGAAAAACTCGCGGTGCACAAAGGCTAGGGGCCTTTGGGGTAGGATGGGCTGGTCAGTGACATGGCAAAAACGCGGCTGGTGACATCGGCGATTTTCATGGGACGCGTCCTTTGGCTTAACGATTTGAAAGGTCAAACACCTGGACACATTCGCTCGCCCGGTGACGATTGCGCCAATCGGGGTGGCTTACGGTATGTTCGGCATCGGCTTTGCCTGCCTGCCAGTGATCCAGCATCGAGCTGCGCGAAAATTCGTAATCCTTTGAGCCGCCTTCATATTTTGTCGGTCGGTATATCAGATGGGCGATGGTGATATGCGGATCAGTGCTGCCTTTCAGCAAGGCCTGAGCGTCGGGATCGGATTTCATCTCGGAGGGCAGTTTGTCGTAAAGGCGGCGGGCGGCCGCGCTGGTATCGTGCAGGCGGCGCATCATATCGGTGTTGAAACGGGTGCGGCTGGAAAAGCGGATTTCCTTCTCGCGCGCTTCGCTTTGCCAGACTGATGCGGGCAGCGCCCCCCGGGCATTGAACAGATCAACTTGGAACACGCAGAGATCGGCCTGCGATTTCTGCGCGTCCATCACATATTGCAGCGGCGTGTTGGAAACCAAACCGCCATCCCAATAATAGGCGCCATCAATCTCAACTGCCGGAAATCCCGGCGGCAACGCGCCCGAGGCCATGATATGCTCGGGGCCGATGCGCTGAGTGGTGGTGTCGAACCACGTCATATTGCCGGTCTCGACATTCACCGCGCCAAGGCTCAGCCGGATGTCGCCGTTGTTGAGCAGGTCGAAATCCACCAACCGTTCCAGTGTGGCGCGCAAGGGGGCGGTGTCGTAAAAGCTGCTAGCCCCCACACTACCCTGCGGCATCACTGCAGCTGGCGGAAAGCGGAGGTTAAAAAAGCCGGGCACGCCCGCAACCGTAGTTGCTGATGCGCTGAATTGGTTCAGGAAAGCCCGTGCCCAGATGCCATCCAGCAGGGTGGCGGGCAGGGATTTTGAACTGGCTTGTTCCCAGAATTCGCGCAGACGTTCAACGCGTTGGTGTGGCGTGTTGCCGGCGATGATGGCGGCATTGATCGAGCCAATGGAGATACCGGCCACCCAAGAGACATGGCGAGCCTGCTTGGCCAGCCCCTCATAGGCTCCGGCTTGATAAGCCCCCAGCGCGCCACCGCCTTGCAGCACGAGCGTGACATGTTCCTCGGAACTGGCGTTGGATTTGGTGGCGGTGCGGGCCATCATGAGGCTCCTTTCAAAGTCAGATCGGCCACAAGCGGCAGATGATCCGAGGCGCGTCTGGCCTCGGGCGTCAGAACAGCGCGGATGTCGTGCAGGGTGAAATCATCGGTCATCGCGATGCGGTCGAGCGCGGCCACAGGCTTGCGGGCATGAAAGGTGGGTGGGCTTGGCAACACGCGGAAGTCAGGGCCGAGGCCTGCCAGATGCGACAGGCCCGACCATTCGTTGAAGTCCCCGGCCACCAGCCGGGCATTGATCCGCGAATGTTCAGCGAAGCTGCGCAGCGCTGCCAGTTGACGGCGGCGCGACGCACGGATCAGGCCCAAATGGGTGCCGATCACACTGATGTCCCGACCCTCAAAGCGCAGATCCACCATCACCGCTCCGCGCGGCTCTAGCCCCGGCAGGTCGGTGTGGGCGGTGGCCAGCACCTCAATGCCCTCGCGGATCAGAACGGCATTACCATGCCAGCCCAGACTGTCGCGGCCATGCGCGAACACCACCGGGCGAAAGCCGCAGCCCTCGAACAGCGCTGCGGGCAGGGCAGGGGCGCGGAGACCCAGGCGCATATCTGCCTCTTGCAGCAGCACGACGTCGGCATCCAGCGCCTCGATCACCCGCAGCGTGCGTTCAGGGTCGCGGCGGCGGTCGTTGCCGAGTGCTTTACGGATGTTGTAGGTGGCGATGCGTAGGGAAATTTTTGTCACAATATCGGGGCCCCCAACCGGAAAATCCCCTCGGCAAAGCGGCGGGGCAGGCTTGGTTTGACAACGCCTTGGGCGCAGCGCGGCTCCAGACCCCTGAACCAGTCGCGCAGTGCGGTGATGGTAGCGGCATCGTAAAGCATCAGCGCCGATTCAAAGTTCAACAACATGGATCTGACATCGAAATTTGCCGAGCCGACCCACGCCAGATCATCAATCATCCCGGCTTTGGCGTGCAGCATCCCCTGCTGCAGCCGCAGGATCACGCAGCCCGCCGCGTGCAAATCCCGCAGATAAGCGCCGCGAGCAAGGTCTGTCACCCATTGGTTGGATGTCTGCGGCAGCATGATCCGCACATCCACCCCGCGCCGCGCCGCAGTGGCCAAAGCTTGCAGCAGGGCCTCGGTTGGCAGAAAATAGGGCGAGGTCAGCCAGATCGAGCGTTCGGCACGGTGAATGGAGCAGACCAGAGCGTCATGCAGCGGATCGTCAGGGGTGTCGGGTCCAGACGGCACTAACTGCGCGGTGACTGTTCCGATGGATGCGTTTTGTGCGATCAGTGTATCGGGGGCGGCACCAATCACATCCCAATCAGCAGCGAACACGTCGATATAGGTTTGCACCACCGGACCTTGCAGACTGAAGCTGAGGTCGATCCAATCCTGCCCTTCAACAAGATAAGCGTCGCCGATGTTGCGTCCGCCGGCCCAAACATCGGCAAGATCAGCAATCACCATCTTGCGGTGATTGCGCAGGTTGAGATGACCATTGCCGACCCGATGCAGGATGGGCGAAAAATACCGCACCTCGCCCCCTGCTGCGCATAACCGCTGCAATGCGGCTTTCGGACGGTGCAACGTGCCCAGCCGATCAAGGATCAGTCGAACCGCAACACCTGCTTGCGCCCGTTCGATCAGCGCTTCGGCAAAGTCTTGCCCCGAGGAATCGTCGTCGAGCAGATAGAAGGTGATGTCGAGCCGGGTCTGGGCCTGCATGATAGTGCGAAACAGTGCCGCGCGGGCGTCTGCGGGTTCAAAATGTAGGGTCAGATGATTGCCATCCGAGGCGGGAGGCATACCAAAGGCCTGCAAAGCCTTGCCGATCGGATGCGGTATAGGCACCGCCCGGCGCATTGGGCCAAACCTGATCGGTGGAAAACGGGCACCTTGCTTGCGAAACCCCAGCGCCAGAAACACTGGGATCGCCCCATACGGCAGCAGCAGAATGAACAACAGCCAAGCCGCAGCCGATTGTGGCGAGCGGCGTTGCTGCACCACGAACAGCATCGCAAGGCCGACCATCACGACACCCAGCACGATAAGGAAATGGGAAGCCAGCCAGATCATCGCATTGACTCCGTTCACACCCGTAAAATTAAACTACTGAGATCGCCGTTGCGCACGCCGGACTCTGCACCGCCTTGTCTGCCGCAACATGACCCTCTGTCGGGCAATCGCAAGTCCGTGTTTCCCATAAGCACGAAAACGTGGTTTGCGCGTGAAGCGGTGCTGCGCCGCGTCTTGCGGCTTGAATTCCCTGCAGACAATGTTATCAGCCGCTTGTTAGGGATGCGGGGTGGGCAGTTATGCCCCTCCAAACTGCAGCCCAAGCATGGAAGTGTGGCCGAGTGGTTTAAGGCTCTAGTCTTGAAAACTAGCGTGCGGGGAACCGTACCGTGGGTTCGAATCCCACCGCTTCCGCCAACCACAATCTCAGGTTGAGTATCTCTGGATCATGCGCGGAATTACCTCGTGATTTCCGTTAGTTGCGCGCAAGGATTCGTCTCTGAGACAGCGCAGCGACGGAGGATTTCGTCCAAATCGACCGCCCGTCTCTGCGGCCTAAAAACGCGGTGCGGTTTGCAGTTTTTGGGAAGATCGAGTTAGAGTCCCAGAGCCTTGGCTTGCTCCTGCCAGTCATGCGGCAGAGTTGTGTGCACAATCAGATTGGTCGTCAGATGCGATGGCGCTGTGCCATCGAGGATGGCACGCTGTAGATCCGGGGCAAGAAAAGCCAATGCGACGCACGATCGGACGAGGCTGTCAGAGCAGTTTTCGGCTCTGGCGATGCTGCTCAGGCTTTCCCCTTTGCGTAAACGGTTGGCCCAGCGATGCGCCCGCGCAAGATTTTGTTGTAGGACAGGATCAGGCTGAGGTGCGACGGTGCCGGTGACCAGTCGAGTTTCTGCACCGCGGCGGCGTTGAAATGCCTGTTGAAAGGTCATCAGTTCGGGGTGGCCTACCAGCGCGTCCTGGAGCACCGGCAGCACTTCAGCAAAGGTCGGGGCGCCCTTTACCGTCCTTGCGCTGATCCCGTGCAGGTACGTGAAGACCCAGCGGTCAACCTGCGGATCGACGTAACTCATCCACGTCTCGATGGAATTGTCGGGACGCACGCAAGCCACGCCGATCTGGCAAATGCTGCCCCGGTCATTGTTGGCCGTCTCGACATCTAGCGCGAAGAAGCGGAAGGGCCCCTTCGGAAAGGGTGTCACACGCACCTGCGGGACGGGCGCAGGCTGCCGCGCAATTGCGGGTACGGGGCTGGCGGCCACGCCAAGGAAACGCTGGCGCTGCCGTTCGATGGCGGCCAGTTCCTGTGCCCCCCATCCAAGACGACGCAAAGTGGCGTCAACCAAGTTGGCGGGCTCATCATAAGTCTGCATCCTGCGCCGGTTCCAGGCAATGGCGTGCTCAGGTGCTATCGCGAGCACCTCAGCTTCCAGCCGCGCGATGTCCGCGGTATCGGGCAAAGCAAGCCAGACCGCGCGGCAATGATCGACGACGAACTCGTTGCGTAACTTCTTGGCAAGGTCACCGTCGACCTTGGTTGTCGCATCCTTCCGTTCACGCCACATCCGGCCGGTGTTGTACATCTGCGAGAAGTAATGGCTCATGCCTTCCGATCCGGTGCGATGGCGCTGGTGGATCCGCTCATAGAAGGTCTGATCCGTGGAACTGGTCGATCCGATGTAGCGAAGATCGCCATGGTGATCGACCAGCCAATAGAGGCCACGCGCATCCCGCGGCGCATGTACCGTCGGCCGAGGGGCAGTTTCGAGGAGCGCAGAAAGCAGGTCTTCGGGGATAAAACGCATCATGGAACTCCGGATCACATTGAAAACAGCTGGCGACGCTCGATGCGCTTCCAGTCGCGGCCGGAGACGATGCCCCAGTTTCCCGCATTATTCGGGCGGCGCCAGCGCGGCGTCGCCATCTTCTGCAAGGCCTCGAGGGCATCTTCGAAGGTCGGATGCGACACTTCCTCTCCCTTGGCCCCGATCATGAACTTGCCGCCGCGGGCAAGGCCGGGGTGGAAGAAGCTGCCGTTTGCTGCCACCGGAACGAACACGACATCATCGGCGAAGTCAGTGCTTGCAGCTTCCGGCTCGACTTCGTCGTGCTGCTGCCAGATGGAGGCAAAGAACTCCTTGCGACCCTTCAGCCACGCGGCTGCACTGGCGGCCGTCACGCGCTGGCCGACCTTTTCCAGCCCGCTGTCATTGCTGGACAGGATGTTCCGGACCCGGCCTTCGGTCACGCCGCCGAACAGGGCGAGCGACTGCAGATCGACATCGCCTTCGCCAGTGTCGATTGCGTGCCGCGAAAGGGCCAGGTTGATGATCCGTGCAATCACGCCCTGCGGTTCGGGCTGGGCCAACAGCCGAAAACGGTCAAGCCCGAGCGCCAGCGTCGCGAGCCAATCCTTGCGCGCCTCGAAGGGGATGTCGGACGGCGTGACGCCATAGAGACCGTAAATCCCGGCGTCATCGATCAACTTCGTCCCGTCCCAGTGGGGCGTCAGGACGGGATCGTAGTTGCCAAAGAACTCCTCCCAGGTGTCGCCGCCATCGTTCGGGCCATGCAGCATGGCGAGAAGGTGCGGCGCGACCTCTTCCTTGCCGAGGACGAGCTCGATCAGGCGAAACCGGGACGCGAGGAGCTCAAGAAGCTCGTGGCCATAATCCCAGTTCGCCGTGTAGTCGCTATTCGTGGCAAGGCCATAGCCAATCAGCTCGCGCTGGGCCCACGACTGGCGGCGGTCCTCTGCGGACATGGTTTCGGGGGTGATGTGCGGCATGTTCATGGTCTGATCCTTCAAGCGTGCAAGCGGCGGATTGCGGCGCGGAGGTTGTGGCGCGCGCGATGATCCGAGGGCGTGGAGGCCGCGATGAGAAACCCTCGTTCGAAATGGAGGGCATAATGGCGTCCGCGCGCCTCGATGCCGAGGAGGGCGACATCTTCGGCGCGGCACATCTGCTGGTACTCTTTGACAACCTTCCGAATGCGGCAATCTCCGTGAAATAATATTTGTTGAATCATATCTACATACGCGGGCCTCAAGGGTCAATGAGGTGATTTCATTTTTCACGCCAAATACCTCATCAAGCCTTTTCGCTATCGGAAGGTCAAAATCGTAGATCGAAGCCAATGAAAATTCCTTCATTTCCTCGGTCAATCGAGTGATCACCTAAGCAACGCCCGAAGGCATGAGCGGCTTCACACCTGTCCTAACCTTATCCACAGCTTCATTTTCTTCCCCCTCTTGCTCCGAATTGAGCGCCTGTGCAGGTTGCACGCGTGGGGAGAGCAGTCCTCAACCAAAAGCAAAACAGGTCTATCGGAAAAGCAGTTTCGGCGGCTGAAGGCGCGACAGCGCCTCTTATGTCGTTGTGTCCGCTCACTTCCCCCGCGCCATCGAGGCGCGGGCCGCAGGCGGTTTGAGCACGGCAATTCCTCTGTCACAGAGAGGATGTTTTGATCATGGCCTTGCCGCCGCGCGTTTATTTTACCCTTCAAGGCCGTGTCCATCGCCAGATGCACCTTGCGCCATTGGCGGCGGCCCTGGACACCGTGCTTTCTGGCCTGCCATTCGCCATCGCCGAGGAACTTGATCCCGGTGCTGTCCACCAGCAGGTTCAAGGGGCCATCAGCGCGCCGATACGGGATCTGGACGGCCAGCGTCTTCTGGCGTCGGCACAAGGTGGTGTAGCCCGGCACGGCCCAATCCAGGTCGGCCATCTCCAGCAGACTGACCACCATCCCGGTGGTCTGCGGCAGCGGCAGTTTGAACAGTACCTTGATCGTCAGACAAACTGGATCGCCGCATCAGAGAAGACTGTGGGGTGGCCAGGGCTGCCTTCATGCGGCGCGAGCTAGGACATGTACTTGTCCAACCAGATCAGCAGTGAGCCACGCTTGCGAAGCGAAACAGTGTAGCTGGACCAGTTCGTCGTGCGGTAGCGGGCGGGTGTCGGCTTGCTCATGCGGCCGTCTAACCGCATGGCTTCACGATGTGAATCCTCCACGGTCAGAGTTCTGCAACAACGCCCTCGGGCACCCTCCTTGTAACAATAGGTGCGTAGCGAACTCAATAAATCCCGGTTCGGAGGAGCTTCGGGCGGCTGGCGGATACACGCTGCATCAACGATATAGCACCAGCATGCGGGCGCGTGGTCCGGCCGGGGGATTTGGCAGGCCAAACGCCTCGGCCTCGATTTCCAATGCCATCGCCGGGGATCAACCGGGCTAAGCCCGGTTCACCCCAACGCCGACGATTTTCTGGTCTGCGATCCGCCTGACATCCCTGTCTGCGCCGGTCAACGGCCAAGCGCCGCGCAAAACGCGTTGTCTTAAACGGGGGCCGAGTTGTCGCCCCAAAGGGCCCCTGCCCGTACCACCCCCCGACTTCGACCGTTGACAGTCTTGGTCAGGACCGCAGACACGGCGACGCCCTCCCTGCTCTGCCCGACCCGGAAATGCACGCAGTTCCAAGTCAGACAGAACAGCAGGCGCCGCCCAAGGCGGATGCTCGGAGACAGCCCCTCCACGGTTCGGCATAGCCCACAGGTTAAAGGAAAAGTGTTCGGTTTGTCTGGGTGATCCGGATTGAGGATCGAGAAAAGCCCATGAGGACAAGATGATGACCCACTCCTTTGAGACCCGCGAGATCACCCTGAACACCCTCTCGCTCCATCCCGACAATGTTCGCGCGCAGTCCAATAAGACCTACAGTGACGCACAGATCGCGCCGATGGCTGCAACATCCGCGCCTGCGGGTTGTTGCAGCCGCTTCTGGTAGCCTCTCTGGCGGAAGGGGGCTGGGGCGTGTTGGCTGGCGGTCGGCGGTTTGCCGCGCTGAAACTGCTTGCGGCTGACAAATCTACCAAGGGCTTCCCCCCCAAAATGCCTGTGGCCTGCCGTGTGGCCGCGAGCACGGTGAAGGAGGCCCTTCGCTTGGGTGCGATCCATCCGCACATCCGTCAGGCCCACCGCGAGGGCAAGCTTGATGTCGAAGCGTTGAAAGCCTTCGACGCCCATCCTGATCCGAACGTCCAACTGGCCGCGTTTGAGGCTCTTACGGCGGCAACGAGCTATGGTCGGTTGCAATCGTGGAAAGTTCGCTGCCATTTCCAATCCCGCGCGATGGTGCGTGCGGGGGATGCGCTCGGCGCTCTGGTGCTTGCTGATTACCGCGCCGCCAATGGTCCGATCACCGCTGACCTGATCGAGGAAGACAGCATCCTTGATGATAGCGTCCCGATCGAAACCGTCTTGCGCCGGTTGCTCTCGGACTGCGCGGAGGAACGTCGCGCAGCATTCGGGCTGGCCTGGAGCGATGTTATGCTGCGTCCAACCGGGGATGAACTGAGAGCCTTCGGTCGCGTCTATCGCACCCCCAAAACCGACCTCAGCGAGGAGGAGGCTGCCAAGAGCGACGCCATTGCTGAGCGGCTTGACGCCCTACAAGCCGAGTACGACGCCGCAGTGGATGAAGATGACGTCGAAAAACTCGGGGTCGAGCATGAACGGCTGTCCAGCGAGTTGGACGATCTGCAGCACGGCTATGGCCAGATGGAATCTGCGGTCGGCGGCGTCATCGCTGTCTGGGGCGGCGGGAAGATCGTGTTCCATGACGGATTGGTGCGCCCATCTGATATGCCTGAACGCAAGGGCGACAGCTTGGGCGCGCCCATCACTGCGGGCGCGCAGCCATCCCGTCTCGCAGCGGCCACCTGGTCGGAATCGCTGCGGACCGATATGGCCGTCGTGCGGACCCGGAGTATCGCACTGGCGCTTGCACAAAATCTGGCGCTTGCCCGAGACCATGCAGATTTCATGCTCTGCAAGCCGATCTTCGCCTCGGGCTATTCGAGCTATGACAGCGGCACCTCAATCCGGGCAGAACATGCCATGCCTGCCTAGGGTCAGGACCCGTTTTCATTTCATAGCCAGAACATGACGGTTGCAGCGAGGGCGACGGCGGAGGGAAATACCTTCGGGCGCCTGTCGTAGCGGGTGGTGACGCGCCTCCAGCCCTTCAGACGCCCGAACATGATCTCGATCCTGTTGCGTCGTCTGTAGCGGCGCTTGTCGTGCTTGATGGGCTTGCCACGCGACTTCCGACCTGGGATGCGGGGCTTTATCCCCTTGTCTCTCAACGCTTCTCTGAGCCAATCAGCGTCATAGCCCTGGTCGGCGAGCAACCACTCCGCCTTTGGCAGGCTGCCCAGCGGGGCCGCCGCGCCGGTATAATCGCTGACCTAGCCTGCGGTCATGAAGAAGCGGATCGGCGACCATCAGCGTCGGTGAGGGCGTGCAGCTTGGTGTTCATGCCGCCCTTTGTCCGGCCGATCAGACGGCCCCTCTGGTCGTCGGGTTCCCCCTTTTCGACCGCAGGCTGGTCGCCGTGCGATGCGCCTTCAGGTAGGTCGCATCGATCATCACCGTCTTCGGAACGGCAGCTTCGGCGGCAAGGCCCTCCATCATCCGGGCGAAGATGCCCTTGTCCCCTACCGCTTCCAACGGTGGTACAACGTCTTCGGTGGGCCATACTCCTTCGGTGCATCGCACCATCGCAAGCCATTGCGATTGATGAAGATAATGCCACTCAACACGCGTCGGTCATCGACACGAGGCTTGCCATGGCTCTTCGGAAAAAACGGTTCCAGACGCGCCATCTGCGCGTCCGTCAGCCAAAAGAGGTTGCTCATTGATCGGTCTCATTGCGGAGGCTGAATCATGCCGTAAGCACAAGTTCAAAGGGTCCTGACCCTAGAAACAGGCAGGGGCGCGGGGCTGGCGGTGGTTGGTGCAGATCCAGAGGCGCCAAGCTGCCCTTGGTGCTGGTGCTGAAGGCCTGCCCGGATATTCTGCCCTATGCGCGCTCGAACCTGACAAGCTGGCGCGATCTGGTGGTGCTGGCCTCGGAAGTGCGGGGGATGATGGGGATCAGTGCCTCGGCCTGGGAGGAGGCGCAGAGTTTCATGGGGCCGGAAACGGCGGCGATTGCGGTGGTGGCGATGATGCAGCGGATTGGCAGTATCCACAATCCGGGCGGCTATCTGCGAGCATTGTCGGGCAAGGCAGCGGCGGGCGGATTCTCGGCGGGGCCGATGATCATGGCGCTGCTGAACACAGCAGGGGCGCGGGCGGCGTGAGGTTGACAGCTGTCAACAGGCGGGCTGCGGGCACTTGCGGCGAAGTTGTCAGCTGTCAACTTTGTGGGTCTGGGCCGGGGGGTGCGGTTCGCGGTGGCGTGGCGCTGTGGGGCGGGGGGCGACTCTTGGTGATGCCCTCGCAATCTGACAGGCGCTGAAGCATGATCGGAAACGGCTTGGCCGCCCGAGATGAGCCAATCGGATGCGGCGTTGAGCGATAGAACAGGCTTCCATTGCTCAGGATATCCGATACTGTGAGTTATAGACGGGGATTCTATCACTCATGGCGTGGAACTGGACCCAAACCGGCTGGCCGGACTTCCAATATGATGCGGCGGTTCTCGAGGCGCTGGAACGCCGTTTTCTGCTGGCCTCGGGCGAGGTTCTGGGGGCGGTGCGGCATGTCGGGCAGGGCGACCGCGAACGCCTACAGATCGAGCTTTTGAGCGAAGAAGCGCTGCAAACCAGCGCGATCGAAGGCGAGGTTCTGGACCGGCTGAGCGTGCAGTCCTCGCTGCGCCGCCAGCTTGGCCTGGTGCCCGACGCCTATCCGGTGAAGCCGCGCGAGCAGGGCGTCTCGGCGATGATGGTTGATGTCTATTCCCGCTTCAGCGCCCCGCTGGAACACCAGACCCTGTTTGGCTGGCACAATATGCTGTTGGCGCATGATCGCGGGCTTGAGGTCGTGGGCGGCTATCGGACCCATGCTGCGGCGATGCAGATCATCTCGGGGCAGATCGGCGGCCCGATTGTGCATTTCGAAGCGCCGCCCTCGGCGCAGGTGCCGCAGGAAATGCAGGCGCTGGTCGGCTGGTTCAACCGGACCGCACCGGGCGGTGCCGCCGCGCTGCCCGCCTTGACGCGGGCGGGGTTGGGCCATCTGTGGTTTGAAAGCATCCATCCGTTCGAAGATGGCAATGGCCGTCTGGGGCGGGCGCTGGCGGAAAAGTCCCTGGCGCAAAGCATCGGCCAACCCAGCCTGATCATGCTGTCTTACACGATCGAGCGAGAGCGCAAAGCCTATTACGCGCAGCTGGAGCGGCACCAGAAAACGCTGGATATCACGCCCTGGCTGGTCTGGTTCGCCGAAACGGTGCTGACGGCGCAACAGGTCACGCTGGAGCGGGTGGCGTTCTTCATCGCCAAGGCGCGGTTCTATGATCGGCACCGGCAGGCGCTGAACCCGCGGCAGGCCAAGGCTGTTGAGCGCATGTTCCGCGCAGGGCCTGCGGGCTTTACCGGGGGGCTGAGCGCCGAGAACTACATTTCCATCACCGGCACCTCACGCGCCACCGCCACGCGGGATCTGCACGATCTGGTTGCCATGCAGGCTTTCACCCGCACCGGAGAGCGGCGGCACACGCGATACTGGCTGAGTTTGGCTGCGTCAAGTGACTGATTTCAATGATGTATTCTTGATGTGCCGCTGTTGAGGCCGGGGCAGGGGCTTGGCAACATCTTGCAAGACCCGTGCGAGTGACGTGAAGGGTGGGCGGCGGGGTGCGCCGCCCGGTTGTTTTAAAGCGTGCCGAAGCGGCCCGACTGAAAATCGGTGATCGCCTGGCGGATTTCGGCCTCGGTGTTCATCACGAAGGGGCCGTAGGCTGCCACCGGCTCGTCGATTGGCGCACCGGCCAGAAACAGCACCTTGGCGTCGGTTTCCGCTGCGATCACCACCGCGCCGCCTTCACGCGTCAGCCGTGCCGATGCCGGACCCGACAGCGGGCTTGTGCCGTTCACGCTGACCGTGCCGGAAAGCGCGGTGACAATCACGTTATAGCCCTCGGGCGGCGTCAGCGTCACGCTTTTGCCGGACCGCAGGCGCAGGTCCCAGACATCCAGCGGGGTGAAGGTCTGCGCCGGGCCGTGGGTGCCGTTGTAGTCGCCCGCGATCACCCGGACACGCCCGGCACCCTCCGGCAGCTCAACCGCAGGGATCTGCGCATCGGTGATGCCCTGATAGCCCGGTGCCGCCGATTTGTCGCGGGCAGGCAGGTTCACCCAAAGCTGGACCATCTCGAACGCCCCGCCACGGGCGGTAAAGTCATGGCTGTGGAACTCTTTATGCAGGATGCCGCTGCCTGCGGTCATCCATTGCACATCGCCTTGCCGGATCACGCCACCGCGGCCGGTGGAATCGCCATGTTCGACCTCGCCCTCATAGACGATGGTCACCGTCTCGAAGCCCTTGTGCGGATGCACGTCGACGCCACGCGGCTTGTCCGTCGGGGTGAAGTCATGCGGGCCGCCGTAATCCAGCATCAGGAAGGGGGTGTTTTCGTTGTCGCCCGACATGTGCGAGAACAGCGACCGCACGGGAAAGCCGTCGCCGACCCAGTGGCCGCGCGGCGCGGTGGAGGCGGAAAGAACCTTGCGCATGATCTGCTCCGTTGTCTGAAGGGTGGGAGGCCCACCGTTACCCTGAAAGATGGTTGCCAGCGGGGTCTGAACAAGGGTGTCACCGTTCTACCTTTCTGCACAGGACCTGCGCATTTCAGGCGGGTCAGGATTTGCCTGCATCGAAAATTGCGGGCTCTCGCATAGGTTTGAGGCGCGTTTTGCGGTAAGCTTGTTTCCAGCAAGGCCAGACAGGCGTTAAAGGAGCAACCATGTCGGACATCAGCATCACCCGCGAGGACCGCCCCAGCGGCGGGCGGTATGTCGCCCGGATCGAGGGCATCGACGCCGAGGGCGAGATCACCTTTACCCGGCCGCGTGACGGGGTGATCAGCGCCAATCACACCGGCGTCCCCGAGGCGATGGCGGGCAAGGGCGTGGCCAATGCGTTGCTGAACTTCATGCTGGATGATGCGCGCAAGACTGGCTTTCGCATCGTGCCGGTCTGCCCGTTTGTGCGCAAGCAATACGCCCGCCACCCGGAATGGGCCGATCTGTTCACCACCAAGCCGGGCGAAGATCCGTAAGGGGACGGTGAATTGCGCCCAGATCCTGCGGCGGGATCGCTAGAGCCGCGCAGCCATGATTGGCGGGGCAGGGGGCCTAGCCTTTGCCGATGGCCGCCGCAAAGCCGGTGACAAAATCACGCAGCCGCGCGCGGGTTTCGGCATCGGTCAGCGTGCCGGTGCTGTCGAAAAGCCCCGCGGCATGCGAGACGAGCAACCGGCCCTCGGTCCAGGTGCGGGTGCCCAGCGTGCGCAGTACCGGCAGCCAGTGGTTCTGCGACAGGATCGTGCCAAAGCCACCCGGCGACGCCCCGGCGATGGCAACCGGCTTGCCCACAAACAGCTTCAGCCCCGGTCCGCGCGACATCCAGTCGATGGCATTCTTGAAAACACCGGGAATGCCGTTGTTGTATTCGGGGGTAAACAGCAGCAGCCCATCCGCCGCGTGCAACTGCGCCTGAAGGCGCTGGACAGCGGGCGGCAGGCCGTCCTGATGCTCCAGATCGCCATTGTAGAGCGGCACATCGAGGATAGAGCCGATCTCGATGGTAACGCCGTCCGGCGCGAGATCGGCGGCGGCGCGCAGCAGGCCGGTGTTGAAGGAAGCTTTGCGAAGACTGCCGCTCAGGCCAAGGATCTGTGTCATTTTCCCTCTTCCGATTTGCTCTGCATAACTTTCTAAGGGCTCAATTCAACTTAGTCGATGTATTCCAGCGCCGCCGCCCGCCCGCGCAGCGGCCGATTTTCGGCCCAGATCGGCGCTCAGCAGTGGAAACGGCGCCGGGGTGCGCCAGTGTCGCAGCATGCGCAGCACGAACAACAGCCACGCGCAAACCCACAGGATTGCCGCGCCTTGCAACCCGGAAACTCCGCCCAGATCTGCGTCGGGGGCAAGGATGCGCAGGGCGGTGGCCAGGGTTATCAGCGCGAAAGCCACAGACAGATCGGCCGGGGCCACCAGCCGTCCGAGGTGGCGCGGCATGAACGGTCTGGCGGCGATTGCGAAGATCATCGACCCCATCGCGCCGGTGGTCAGGGCGTGCAGATCGGTGGTCATCGCAAACACCTGCGGCCAGATCAGCGCCGCTCCGACAAGGCCGAGACCGATGGCAAGCCACGCCCAAGCCAGATGCAGCATCAGGATATCCGGCTGCTTTGCGATGGTCCGGGTGTGCCAGCCCGCCAGTCGGAGCGCCTGTAGCAGCCCCGCAAAGCACAACAGCCCCCCGGCCCAGCCCTGCGCCATGCCGGCGCTCAAGCACAGCAGCGCCAATCCCAGTGCAGCGGCGGCAAGCCCGCCAATGGGGGTGCGGCGGGGCCGTATTGGGGGGGCAGCCAGCAGGGTGATCCTGCTGTGGGTAAAGGCAGGCACAATGCGGCCGCCGACAAGCCCGATAAGGCCGGCAAAGCCCAAGGTCAGATACAGCGGCGCATTCGGGCTTGCGGCGCCCTGCTGGCGCGTGACCAACACCGCCAGATCGGCCGCCGCCAGCGCCAGAGGCACGGCGGCCATCCACAGTTTTGGCCAAGCCCGCGCCCGTAAAAGTGGCCGCAGCAGCAGCCCCGCCAGCAGGATCGGATAGCTTGCGGCAAGGCCCCATGCGGCCACGGTGTTCGGCCCGATCAGCATGGCCGCACCGCGACCCGCAAGCCAGGCAATGATCAGCCCGCATAGCGCGGGCCTGCCGATCCGCTGCCCGGTCCAATGCGGCGCGGCAATCAGCAGGTATCCGCCAATGGCCGCAGCGGCCATGCCAAAGAAGAATTCATGCAGGTGCCAGAACACCGGATCCGCCACCAGACCCGGCCACAGCCACACCAAAGGAGACGCCACCGCCCACAAACCTGTCAACAAGAACAAAGGCTTGTGGGGCGATGGCGCTGGCATCAGCACAGGTGGTTCAGGCCGCCTGGGTATCAAAGCGCGGGAAAAGCACGGTGTTTTCAAGGTGAATATGCGTCACCAGATCATCACAGAATTTCCGCAAGCCAGTGTAAAGCGCCGTCCATGAGCCGCAGGCGCCGTCGGGCAGGGCAAGGTTATGGGTGATCTGTTCGATCCGCTGCAAAAGCTTGGTGGTGTCGTCATGTTCGTGGCGCATCACCGCAATCGGATGCCCGATCATTGGATGCCCGCCTTGCTGCATCATCGGGAACAGCACCTGCTCCTCCTTTTGCATGTGGCTGTCCAGTTCGGCATTCAAGGCGATCAGCGCCTCGGTCAGACCAAGCGGGGCGTTGTCGTGGTCGCCGTGAACGGTTTCGACCCGTTGCGCCAGCGGGATCAGCCAGGCCAGCTCGGCGCGGTGGGTGTCGTGATAGCGCGACAGGATATGTGCGATCAGCGCTGGTGTTTCGCTGGGCGCATCACGACCGGCAGCGGCCTGCAGCGCTTGCAACTCTGCCAACAGCGCATCGGCTGAAAGCCCGTTCCGCTGCGCGGCATCGGCCAACGAAACAGCGCCGCCACAGCAAAAACTGATGCCGGATTTGCGGAAAACTTCGGCAGCGCCGGGCAGCGCACCGGCAATATCGCCAACGGTGCTGTCGTGGGAAAGCGGTATCATCTTTCGTCTCCTTCGGGTGGGGTCCAAGCCGTGGCCTGGGGTGGGGCAAGCCGCAACAGATCGACCGCCCGCGCCGCGATTTGAGCGGTGATTTCGGCGGTGGTTTGCGGGGCTAGGTAAAAGGCCGGGACGGGTGGCATCACGATGGCGCCCATCTGGGTGACCGAAGTCATGTTGCGCAGATGCGCCAGGGTCAGCGGGGCTTCGCGCGCCAGCAGGACAAGGCGGCGGCGTTCTTTCAATTGCACCCCGGCGGCGCGGGTCAGCAGGTTGTCATCCAGACCCTGCGCAATGGCCGCCAGCGACCGCATCGAGCAGGGCGCCACGATCATCCCGGCCACCGGAAACGACCCCGAGGCGATGGTGGCCCCCAGATCGGCAAGCGGATGCACCTTGTCGGCCAGACGCAATAACTCGGCTTGGGCGGTGGGGCCGACCTCGAGCGCCAAGGTGCGTTCGGCCATGGCAGACAGCACAAGGTCGATGGCCACACCCGCGCGGTGCAGGATCCTGGCACAGTCAAGCGCCAGCGCCGCCCCCGAGGCCCCCGATACGCCCAGGATCACCCGCGTCATTTCACGCCCCCAAGATGACGCGCCAGCAGGTCTGCGGCGCGGGCGGCATGTGCGGGGTCCAGCGCCATGACGCGACCCCATTCGCGGGTTGTCTCGCTGCCGATCTTGGTGGTGGCATCAATGCCAAGTTTGCCCGCCAAACCCTCGCGGGGGCTGGCAAAATCAAGATAATCCATCGGGGTATTCTCCAGCACCAGCACGTCGCGCGCCGGATCCATACGGGTGGCCATCGCCCAGGCGACATCGTTCCAGTCGCGCGGATTGATGTCTTCGTCGACGACCACGATGGTTTTGGTATAGGAAAACTGTGCCAGCATGCCCCACAGCGCCATCATCACCCGCCGGGCCTGACCGGGGTAGCGCTTGGCGATCTGAACCACCGCCATGCGGTAAGAGCAGGCGGCGGGCGGCAGCCAAAGATCCCGCACTTCGGGGATTTGCGCCCGGATGACCGGCAGGGCCAGCGTGTTGAACACCTCGCCAATCACCGACGGCTCGTCTGGCGGGCGGCCGGTGACTGTTGACAGATAAAGCGGGTCGCGGCGGTGGGTGATCGCGCTTAACTGCATCACCGGGAAGGCTTCGACCGCGTTATAATAACCGGTATGATCGCCAAACGGGCCTTCAG
>CAYLYV010000007.1:0-66383 GCA_964387655.1 uncultured Cypionkella sp.
GGTCGATCTGTTCGTTGATCTGCGATTCCTTCTCGATGAAGGTATCGGTGCGGGCAACGTAGGCCTCAGGCTGGTAATAATCATAGTAGGAAACGAAATATTCCACCGCGTTATCGGGGAAGAAGGTCTTGAATTCGCCGTATAATTGCGCGGCCAAGGTCTTGTTGGGGGCCAAGATGATCGCGGGGCGCTGGGTCTGTTCGATCACCTTCGCCATGGTAAACGTTTTGCCGGTGCCGGTGGCCCCCAGCAAAACCTGATCATGCTCGCCTTCCAGAACCCCGCGTGACAACTCGGCAATCGCGGTCGGCTGATCACCTGCGGCCTCAAACTGAGTTTTCAGCACAAACCGCCGTCCACCTTCCAGCTTGGGGCGGGTCAGCACCTCGGGGCGCTCGGACAGGGCATTGATGTTGTTATGGGGCACAGCGATTCCTTCCTGCGATTCCCTCCAGCCCCAATCTATTCCGTTTTTGTTCACGGGGAAGGGGGGCGGAAAACAAAGCCCTGTGAAAGCGGATGTTAACCTGTCTTTCGCTAGGGTGAAGAAAGACAATGCAATTTTAACGAAAATACAGATCAAAGATGCACTTTATAGTTGTCTTGCAGCGAGGCCTGCGGCAATCTGGCCCGGCAAGCAGCAAACTCCGCTGTCGGTTGATCGCACCACACACCCCACCTACACCCCTCGCGATCAACCGACAGTGCCTTCTGGCTTGCGTTTTCCCGCCAATTTCGGAATAAACCTACCCAACACTCAGGGAGTTTTCATCATGCGCGCCCGCATCTATCAGCCCGCCAAAACCGCCATGCAGTCTGGCACCGCCAAAACCACGGGTTGGGTGCTGGAATTCGCCCCGGATTCTGCGCGGGAAGTTGATCCGTTGATGGGCTGGACCAGTTCTTCGGACACGCAAGCGCAAGTGAAGCTACGGTTTGACAGCCGTGAGGCCGCCGAAGTCTATGCCACGGCAAACGCCATCGAATTTGATGTGATCGAGCCGCAAAAGCGCAAAGCCCTGATCCGCCAGCGCGGCTATGGTGAGAATTTCGCGACCGACCGTCGCGGTGTCTGGACGCATTAATCATTCCCCCGCCCGATTCTGGGCGTTTTTCTATCTGCCATATTTTCACTCAAAGAAAGGTTTACCCATGCGTTATGCCGCCCTTATTGCCCTTCCGCTTAGCCTCTGCGCCAGCCTTGCCTCGGCTGAAGCCACGCCAGAGGGTGCCGAAGCCCTGACCGCCACGCTGCAAACCTATCTGGGGGCCACCGAAGGCGTTGTCACCGTCACGCCCGAGGAAGATTATTACGATGTCACCCTCGATTTCGCTCCGCTGATCGCCAAGGCCCCGCCTGAGGTGAAAACCACCGTCAGCCCGATTGAATTCAGCCTGACCGACAACGGTGACGGCACCTGGGAAATGGAGCAAGATCAACCGCTTGACTTCACATTATCGGTGCCAGGTACAGCTGATATCGCGGTGAAAATCGCCAGCCTGCAAAGCACGGGCACCTTTGATGAAACGCTGCAAACCTTCACCACCGCGACCACCACGGCCACCGATATGGCGGTGACCGAGAAGGTGATTGATCCGAGCACCAAATCGGAGACGAACATCGCCTATAGCCTTGCCAGCATGAAACTTGACAGCACCGCAGAAGCCGGTGCGGATGGTGGTGTGGACGCATCCAGCACTTATGAGGCCACGGGGCTGACCGAAACCATGACGATCCCGGAAATGGGCATGCCAATCACCCTGACCGCCGAAAGCCAGTCGGGCACCTCCGAGATGACGGGGCTGCGCCCGGATGCGATTTACAAACTGATCGCCTTCGCCGTCGCCAACCCCGATGCCGCTGCGGCCGTGGCTCAACAAAACACGTTGAAGGGCATCCTGAAAGACGGCTTGCCGCTGTTTGCGCATGTGACGGCCACGGGCGCGTTGAAAACCGTCAAGGTTGACACACCGATGGGCGCGGTCGGCCTCAGCGATATGACCTTTGAGATTGAGGCGAATGGGATTGTCGATGACGGTCTGTTCCGCGAAGCCTTCACCCTGAACGGCCTCAGCCTGCCTGCGGGTCTGGTGCCGGAATGGGCGGCGCAACTGGTGCCAACGGCGCTGAGCCTCGATTTCAAAGCCTCGCGCTTCAATCTGGCGGCTCCGGCGGCGATCCTGTTGGATGCGCTGGATCTTGCCAATCCCAAGGTCAACACGCCGGAAGAAGATCAGGCGCTGCTGGCGGCTTTGCTGCCCGATGGCGTGGTTGATATTGCGCTGGCTCCCGGCACCATCACCTCGCCGCTGTACACCGTGACCTATGAAGGTGTGTTCAGCGCAGGCCCGGCCACCCCGATGCCCGTCGGCAAAGCCACCGTCACCGCAACCGGCTTGACGGCAGTGGAACAGGCGCTCGCCGCTGGCCCGCCGGAAATGACCGGGCAGATCACGCCGATGCTGCAAATGGCCGAAGGCATGGCCAAACCCGGCGAAAACGGCGCTTTGGTCTGGGAGCTGGAATCGACCGCAACCGGTGGTTTCTTGGTGAACGGCACCAATATGATGGGTGCGCAATGACTGTGACCATCACCAAGGAAAGCCCGCTCGGCCCGGATCTGGCGCTGCTGATGCAGCGCCACACCGAAGACATGCACGCCGATACGCCGCCCGAAAGCATCCATATGATGGATGCCTCGGAACTGGCGATACCAGCGGTGGATTTTTTCGTGCTGCGCGACGCGGGTCAACCCTTGGCGATGGGCGCGTTCAAACGCATCGACGCAAGCCATGCCGAGATCAAATCCATGCATGTTTTGACCGAGGCGCGGGGCAGGGGCCTGTCGCGCACCATGCTCGATCACCTTCTCACCGAAGCCAAAGCCGCAGGCCTCCAGCGCCTGTCGCTGGAAACCGGCGTGCAGCCCACTTTTGTGGCCGCCCGCGCGCTTTACTACAAAGCCGGGTTCGAGGATTGCCCCCCGTTTGAAGGCTATACGCTGGACCCGAACTCGCTTTACATGACGCGCAGCCTTGCGTAGCGGCCGATCCTGCCGCACATAGGCCAAATGCGGCTCCGTAGCTCAACTGGATAGAGCACGGACCTTCTAAGTCTGGGGTTGAGGGTTCAAGTCCTTCCGGAGTCGCCATTTCCCTGCCGAAAAGCAAAACGCCCACCGTGTCACAGGGTGGGCGTTTGTGTCTTGGGCCGAGGCAGTTCGCAGTTCGCGTGGAAAGCCTAGTCCTGCCCCTCCAGCCACTCCCGAAACTGGACCACCACGTCGGCATCGCTATCCACCATATACTGCGGCGCAGGATAAGCGCCGCCATGCACATCGCTGGCAAACGCCGTCATCGCCGTGATCCGCAGCTGCTGCAACCGCGCGTGTTCTCTGGCGAAATCGGCGTAGCGTTTGGCATGGCGCGGCACATGACCCGAGGTTTGCCCCAGCACATCATCGCTGAACAAATATTGCGCATGGCCCGCAGGCCCAGCCCCCATCGAGATCAGGAACAACCCGGTTTTGGCGGCAATCGCCTCGGTGATCGAATGGGGCACCACTTCGATTTCCACCGCGAAAGCCCCCGCCGCCTCCAGCGCGCGGCATTGCTGATAGACCAGTTGCGCCGAGGCCAAAGTCTTGCCGACCGCTTTAAAGCCGCCCGTCCAGGTCCGCTTTGACGGGATCAGCCCGACATGGCCGCACACGGGCAAGCCATGATCCGCCATCGCCTTCACCGTCTGCAACGACCCCGAGCAATAGAACCCATCCGCCCCCGCCTTAAACAGTGGAAACGCCCATTTCAGGAAATCCGCTGTATCGCCGATCTCGTAGAAATTATCCCCCGGAAAGGCGAAAGCATTGGGGGCGGCATCGCGAAACTGCCGATCTAGGATCATCGCGGGCGGGATCGACAGCAGTTCAACCCCGGCTTTCTCGGCAGCTTCCGCTTCCTCCAAAGTCTCCACCCGCAGCATGGCAAATTGGTGCTTGCCGCGTGCGTCCAGCAAATCCTTCACCGTCAAACGTGCCATCACGACACCTGAATGAAGACGCGTGCGCCCTCAACCTTCACCGGATAGGTTTTCAGATTGATGCAGACCGGCGCACGCTTGGCCTCTCCGGTGCGGTAATCAAACTGGCCGTTATGCTTGGGGCATTCGATCACATAATCCATCACCAGCCCGCCCGACAAATGCACCGCCTCATGGGTGCATTTGCCCGCCGTGGCGTAAAACTTGCCATCTGGCGCATGGTAAATCGCATAGGTCGCCCCTGCATGATCGAAGCGGATCAGATCCTCCGCGTCAATGTCATCGGTGGCACAAGCATCAATCCATTGGGTCATCATCTACTCCGCAGCAGTCGGGGCGGCACCGAGTGCTGCCGAATGAAAGTCTTCACGGTAAGGTTTGGCGGTGGCGGGCAGGGCGCGCTTCAGGAAATAATCCTCATAGGCCAACTGCCGCCGCAACGCGGGCCACATCTCGGCAAACGCCTGCGCAATCGAGGTATTTGGCGCAGGCAGGTCATGTTTGATCGCCGCGTGCAACCGGGGCAGCGCGTGATACGGCACCATCGGGAACATGTGATGCTCGACATGATAGTTCATGTTCCAATAGATAAACCGGCTGACCGGGTTCATATAGACGGTGCGCGAGTTCAACCGGTGGTCGATCACATTGTCGGCGAGCCCGCCATGCTGCAACAGCCCGGTCATCACATGATGCCACGCGCCATAAAGCCGGGGCAGACCAATCACCATCAGCGGCAGGATTGATCCCATCCAGAGCGCCAGCGCCAAAGTCGCGCCATAGATCGCGGTCGAAATCCGTGCCACCCGCACCACTTTCGGCCATTCGCTTTCCGGCACAAAGGTTTTCTCGGTCGGATGCACGCCGATGAAGGCGTTATACAGCATACGCGGGAAGAATGCCGCGACATCCGGCAGGCCAAAGAACCCGGCGATCAGCTTGGCAAAGGCCGGCGGCCGCATCACCGCAATCTCGGGGTCGCGCCCGACGATATAGGTGTCGGTGTGGTGGCGGGCATGGCTCCAGCGCCAGGTGGCCGAGTTGCGCATGATCATGAAACTGGCGATCTCATAGACCACATTGTTCATCCACGGCGTCTTGAACGCGGTGCCATGGCTGCATTCGTGCCAACGGCTGTCGCTGGCCGAGCCATACAACACGCCATAAGCCAGCCAGAACGGCGCTGACCACCACGACGGCCACAGATAAATCCCGATCCCGGCAAAGGCGATCATCAGCCCATAGAGCAGCACCGTATCGCGGATCGCAGGCGCATCGCCGCGCTGCATCAGCGCTTTCATCTCTTTGCGCGGGACCTCGGTGTGATACCACTCCGCCGCCGCCAGGCCTGTCTCCACCGCCCGCGCCCCGTCCGGGCCCAGCAGAGAATAATCGCGCTTTGTCATGGAAGCTCCCCCTCTCCGACCTGTTCTGCACGCCATATAGAAGATATATTCCATTTTCTTCCAAGCCCGGCTCTGGTATTTCTCATCATATCTCGTCAGAATAGGCGCATCAGTGATGAATACCCATCAGGAGATTGCGATGAAACGCTTGGGCATGGCAGATTTGGCGCGCGCGGCGGGAGTGTCCATCGCCACGGTTGACCGCGTGCTGAACGGGCGCGAGCCTGTGCGCGAAGACACCCGCGCCCAGATCATTGCGGCCGCCGACCGTATCGGCCACCCTGCCGCCCGCCGCCTGTCGCCGCGCCCGGTTGATCTGCGCGAAATCCGCTTTGGCGTCGTGCTGCACAAACAGGGGCAGGATTTCTACAAAGCCTTTGCCGAGGCGCTACACCGTGCCGTCGCACAGGCCCCCGGTGTGCAGGGTCGTCTGGTGCTGGAATTTTCCAGCAGCCAGGCCCCCGGTGAGATGGCCGCCGCCCTGCGCGCGATGGCGGGGCGCTGCGATGTGTTGGCCGCCACCGCCGTGAACCACCCCGAAGTCACGGCGGCGGTGGAAGAACTGTCCAGCAAAGGGCTTGCGGTATTTTCCCTGCTGTCAGATTTCGCCCAAGGCGCGCGCGCGGGCTATCTGGGGCTGAATAACCTGAAAGTGGGCCGCACTGCGGGCTGGTTCATGCATCAAACCGCCCGAAAACCCGGCGTGATGGCATTGTTTGTCGGCGGCCATCGCTGGCATGGCCATGAATTGCGCGAGACCGGCTTTCGCGGCTATCTGCGTGAATGTGCGCCGCATCTGACGGTTCTGGACACGCTGGTGAACCTTGAGACCCGGCAACTGACCTATGAAGCCACCCTCAACCTCTTGGCCCGGCAGCCCGATCTGCGCGGCATCTATGTGGCAGGTGGCGGCATGGAGGGCGCGATTGCCGCCCTGCGCGAGGCCCGCCCTGCCGGCGATGTGGCGCTGGTCGTCTCTGCCCTGACCCCGGAGTCGCGCGCGGGTCTGGCCGAGGGGCTGATCACCCTGACCGTCGACACCCCGCTGGAAAAACTCTGCCGCGATCTGATGGTGATCATGACCCGCGCTGCCACCGAAGGCCGTGGTCCCGGCGGCTTGCAGCATTTCCTGCCGCCCGATCTGCATGTGGCCGAGTCGGTCTGAGCGGTAACTTTGTTCCGGCATTGCGGCACCCAGCAAACGCACCCAGATGGAATTTCGTCAAATCACATCATGGCATCGCTTGGGTGATAGAACCAATGAACGAATTCTGACTTGAAATAGAATATCAATTCCACGACAGTCACTGCACTGGCCCGAGGAGGGGCCATGAGTCGAGGGATTCCCAGAATGCTGCCGTTCGCGCTGAACCATATGACCACACCGAAACTGGGCTGGCTGGACTTTCTTGATCTGGCGCAGTCGTTGGGCTGCGTGGGCGTCGAGTTTCGCAATGATTTCAAGACCGCGCTGTTCGATGGTGCCGACCCCGCCGAAGTGGGCGCGGCTGCCAAAGCACGCGGCTTGCGTATTCTGGCGCTGGCCGAAGTCAAAATGTTCAATGATTGGTCCGATGCCAAACGCGCCGAGGCCGAAGCCCTGATGAAAATCGCCAGGGCCTGTGGTGCCGAAGCCATCAGCCTGATCCCGCGCAACGACAATGCGGCAACCAGCCGCGCAGACAGCCGCCAAGTCACCGAAACCGCCCTCAGCGCCCTGCTGCCGATGCTGCAATCCTACGGCCTCAAAGCCATGGTCGAACCTTTGGGGTTTGAGGTCTGCGCGCTACGCTACAAAGACATTCTCGCCGAAGTGATCGAAGCCATCGGCGGCAAAGGCACCTATTACATCGTGCATGACACCTTCCACCACGCCCTCGCCGGCGGTGGCCCGATCTACCCGGATCTGACCGGAATCGTGCATGTCTCGGGCGTCAAAGACAGCATCTACGTGGGCGACATGCGCGACCCGCACCGGGTTCTGGTCGATGCCGATGATCTGCTCGGCAATGTCGCCCAAATCCGCGCCCTGCGCGCGGCGGGCTACAAAGGTGCCATCAGCTACGAACCCTTCGCGCCGCAGGTGCATGATCTGGCTGACCCCAAATCGGCACTCGCGGCGTCTATCGAATTCATCCGCGCAGGCGTGAACGCCTGACCCGGACAGAATACCGCCCTTGGGAGAGGGCGGTCCGGCCAAAAACGGTGCGCCGGACACCAACTTGTGGAGGAGAGACACATGAAAAAGACCCTTATGACCGCCAGCTTTGTCGCCCTGATGGGCACTTCGGCGATGGCGGATGGCATCGGCGTGTCGATGGCGCTATTTGACGACAACTTCCTGACCGTTCTGCGCAACGGCATGGATGCCAAAGGCAAGGAACTCGGCGTTGCGCTGCAAATCGAAGATGCGCAGAACGATGTCGCCAAGCAACTCGACCAGATTAACAACTTCATCGCCTCCGGCGTCTCGGCGATCATCGTCAACCCGGTCGACACTTCGGCAACCCAAGCGATGTCGGATGCCGCCGCTGCCGCCAACATCCCGCTGGTCTATGTCAACCGCCAGCCGATCAACGTCGACACGCTGCCGGATAACCAAGCTTTTGTGGCTTCCAACGAAGTCGATTCGGGCACGCTGGAAACCATCGAAGTCTGCGCCCAGCTGAAAGCCGCTGGCAAAGACAAAGCCAATGTCTATGTCATGATGGGCGAGCTTTCCAACCAAGCCGCCGTGCAGCGCACCGCGGACATCCATGACGTGATGGCCGCTGGCAAATGCGCTGTGGAACTGACGAGCATCGACGGGCAACCCGCCAACTGGAGCCGTGATCAGGCGCAGACCCTGATGACCAACTGGCTGTCCTCCGGCACCGCCTTTGATGGCGTGATCGCCAACAACGACGAAATGGCGATTGGCGCGATCCAAGCCATGAAAGCCGCCAACATCGACATGAAATCGGTCGTGGTTGGCGGTGTCGATGCCACCCAAGACGCTCTGGCGGCACTGCAGGCGGGCGATCTGGACGTGACGGTGTTCCAGGACGCTGCAGGGCAGGGTGCTGGCGCTTTGGATGCCGCGATCAAGCTGTCGAAAGGCGAAGCGGTCGAGCAGAAAGTCTATGTGCCGTTCCAACTGGTGACGGCTGCCAACGTCGCTGACTACGCTGCCAAGAACTGATCCCTAACGGGACAGAAGGGCGGCGCTTCTGCGTCGCCCTTCGTCTTACCCCGCGCAGGGAAACGCAGGGCTAAGACCGTTTTCATGTGATATATGGGGGAGAGAAGCCCGTGGCAGAGCCTGCGCATGGCCTTGGTGGCCTGAAATACGATCCATCGAAGAAAGCCCGACCGCAAGAGTTGAACGTGTTTATCGCGTTCGTGATCATCGTCGCGGCGTTTGAAGTTCTGGGCCGCCTGATCATCGGCGAAAGCTTTCTGTTCAACAGCCGCGAGGGCACAGAGGGCCTGTTCAACACCCAGCGCCTGTCGATCATCATCCTGCAAGTCGCCACCGTCGGCATCATCGCCATTGGTGTCACGCAAGTGATCATCACCGGCGGCATTGATCTGTCGTCAGGCTCCATCGTCGGCGCCAGCGCCATGGTCGCGATGAGCTTTGCACAGACCGCCCTCGTCAACGGCAACCCAAACCCGAAGGCGATATTCGGCGATTGGGCGATGGATTTGCCGATCTTGGTGCCGATCCTCGTCGGCCTCAGCTGTGGCCTTCTTGCGGGTCTGATCAACGGCGCATTGATCGCCTATACCAAAATCCCCCCCTTCATCGCCACTTTGGGCATGATGGTTTCCGCCCGAGGCTTCGCGCGCTGGTGGTCCACCGGCAACCCGATTTCCTTCCCGACCGAAAGCTACAACGCCATCGGTTCCGGCATGCGCCCGGTGTTCGTGTTCGTTGCCTTGGCCGTGCTGTTCCATCTGATCATGACCTACACCAAATACGGCAAACACTCCTATGCCATTGGGTCCAATGAACAAGCCACCCGGATGTCGGGCATCAACGTCGACCGACACAAGGTGCTGGTCTATGTCATCGCCGGGATGCTGGCCTCGGTTGCCGCCATCGTGGTGTCGTCGAAAGGCCAGACCGCGCAGGCGAACATGGGGGTGATGTATGAACTCGACGCCATCGCCATGGCCGTCATTGGTGGCATCTCTTTGCAAGGCGGCCGCGGCTCGATCATCGGCACGGTGATTGGCGCGCTGATCTTCGGGGTGATCATCTCGGGCTTCACCTTCCTCAGATTGGACGCCTACTATCAAGAGATGGTGAAAGGTGCGATCATCATCGGCGCAGTGGTGCTGGATCAATGGCGGCAAAAAAGCCGGGGGGCACGGGCATGAGCGAATTCATTCTGGAAACCCGTGGCCTGACCAAACGCTACGGCGGCGTGCACGCGCTGGAAGACGCCAATTTCAACCTGCGCCACGGCGAACATGTCGCGGTGGTTGGTGACAACGGCGCGGGCAAATCGACCTTCGTGCGCCAGATCACTGCCGTGGAACAACGCAGCGCGGGCGACGTGATTTTCGATGGCCATCCGGTGAATTTCGCAGGCCCGCTGCAAGCCCGCGAGTCCGGCATCGAAACCGTGTTCCAAACCCTCGCCTTGGCCGATGACCTTGACGTGCCTTCAAACCTGTTTCTGGGCCGCGAGTTGTTCAAACTGAAACTCGGCCCGTTTTCGATCCTCGACCGCAAGGCGATGCGCGAAAAAACCATGGAGGCGTTGAAGACCACCGCCGTCAAAATCCCCAATGTCGACAACCCGATCCGCAACATGTCGGGCGGCCAGCGCCAATGCGTCTCCATCGCCCGCACGGCGGCGTTTGCCTCAAAACTGGTGATCATGGACGAACCCACGGCGGCATTGGGCGTGCAGGAAACCGCGCAGGTGGAAAACATCATCCGGGGTCTGAAAGAACGCGGCGTGCCGTTGATCCTCGTGTCGCACAACCTGCGGCAAGTGTTTGATCTGGTCGACCGTATCGTCGTGTTCCGCCGGGGTCGCATCGTCGCGTCTTTGCGCAAAGATGAAACTGACGGCAACGACATCGTCAGCTACATCACCGGCGTCAAAGGCGGCGTTGAAGTCTGACACCCCGCCGCCCCGGCCTTGAGCCGAGGCCTCTCCACCAACCCATGAGGCCCCGGCTCAAGGCCGGGGCGGCGGGGGAAAGGTTCAGGCCAAAGCCCCCACCACAGGCGGCTTGGCAAACGGCCTGAACGTCATCGCCACCGCAAACGCCGCCAAACCCAGCGCAAAACAGGTGATGTACAACCCGCCATAACTGCCCGTGCGGTCAAAAATCCAGCCGCCCAGCACTGGCCCGGTCGCCATCCCCAGACTGCCCGCCATGCCAGTGCCGCCCATAATGGTGCCCATCATCTTCATCGGGAAATTCTCGCGCACCAGCACCGCATAGAGCGGCATGATCCCGGCGTAGATGAAGCCGAACAGCGCCGCCACCGCGTAAAACTGCCCCAGATCGCGGGCAAAGAAATAGCCCAAAGCCCCAAACGCCTGCACCAGCAGCCCTGCCACCAGAACGCGTTTCGCCCCAAACCGATCCCCCATCACGCCAAAACCAATCCGCCCGAACATGCCCGCAATGCCCTCGACCGAGTAAATCGACACCGCCGCCAGCGCCGCAATGCCGCAAATCTCGGCATAGCTGACGGTGTGGAAAATCGGGCCCGAATGGGTGGCACAGCAGAAGAAATTCGTCGCCACCAACACGATGAACTGCGGCGAGCGCACCGCCCCCCGCACCGTCATCGCATCATCCGGCGCATCCACCCCCGCCATCAACGCCTGCACCGGCGGGCGCTTTAACAGCAGTGCCAGCGGCAAAGTCACCACCGCCACAACCCCGGCCAAGATCACCAGCACCACGCGCCAGTCATAACTCTGCACCAACCACGCAGCCAGTGGCGACATCGTGACAGGCGCCATCCCCATCCCCGCCGACACCAGCGACACAGCAAGCGCGCGCTGCGTGCTAAACCACCCTGTCACTGTCGCCATCAACGGCGCAAAAAAAGCCGCAACCGAGCCGCCCACCAACACGCCGAAGATCAACTGAAACGCCAGCAGCGACGGCGCATGACCCGCCAGCCACAAACTGACCGAGAACAATGCCGCCCCCGCCATCACCACCGGCCGCGCGCCAAACCGATCCGACAGCGCCCCCCAGACCATCGCCATCGCCGCCATCGCCAGAAACGCAAAGGTCATCGCCGCCGAAATCCCAGTGCGCGACCAGCCCGTCGCCTCGACCATCGGCGTCAGCAACACCGGAAGCGAGAACAACGCCCCCATCGCCACACAGCCCATCACCCCGCCTGCGATCACGATCACCCAGCGATACTGTGCATCCGCCATGCCACCCTCCTGCGACAACCCGCCGCTTGTCCCACTCCACATAGTTTGATATCAATATAATATGAACCAATCAATCCCCATCGACACCGTGCTTCAGATCCGCGACCAATGCCTGTGCCTTGCGACCCAACGCGCGGCGCGCAAACTGGCCCGGCGATTTGACCGTCTGTTCGCGCCTTTGGGCCTGACCAATGGCCAGTTCTCCATGCTGGTGGCGCTTTCTGGCCAATGGCAACCACGCTTGGGCGAACTGGCCGAATTTCTGGCGATGGACGCGACCACGATGACCGCCGCCGCGAAAACGCTGGAGAAACGCGGGTTATTGCAGCTGATCCCCGATCAAACCGACGCCCGCGCCCGCCGCCCGGTGCTGACCGAGGCAGGGCGCGCCACGGTGGCCGAAGCTGCCCCACTTTGGTGCAACGAACATGCCAAACTGCAAGCAGAGATAGAAACCACCGACGCCACAGCACTTGCCAAAATCCTCTGGCAACTCGGCTAAAGTCGTTCGGGTTCACACCGCCGTAGGCTCACCCTCTAGCAGTTCAGTCGGCGTGATGTGAGGCTCCCGCACCCCCGAGGGCAGCAATGTCTCAAAAGCAGGCTTGCCCAAAATCTCGGCAAATTTCACGATCAACTTCTGCTCCACCTGTGCAGTCAACTCGCGCGCACGCGCAACGTAAGCCTCATTTTCATAGTTTGGAATGCTTGGGTCGTAATGCTCGGCCATCGCCCGCATGATCTTCTGATCGGCGACATGATAGACCTCCCGCATTGCTTCCGCCTGCTCTGGGCTCGCCCCCAAAGCCTCAAAAGCCGAGCGTCCCATCCGGATGGAACTGTCATAAGTCTCACGGATAATATCCCGGCACCCCGCCGCCCACAGATCGTAGACATGGTTACGGTCCACCGCCCGCGCGATGATATGCAGGTTCGGATAGGCCTTGATGCTATGGCGAACCAGTTCAGTGATCTGGTCGCGGTCGTCAATCGCAACGATCAGCAGTTTCGCTTCTGCAATCCCCGCCGAATGCAGCATATCGGGCCGTGTCGCATCGCCAAAATAGGCTTTTACACCAAATTTTGCCATCATTTCCAGTTGCTTAGAGCTAAAGTCGATCACCGTGGTGTGATACCCTGCCGCCCGCAACATCCGGTTGACCAGCCCGCCCACCCGGCCCATCCCCGCGATGATGATATGGCTGGGATCGGTGATTTCATCAGCCTGTCGCTGCACCGTCTCGACAAAACGGGGCGCGATCACCTTGTCGTAAAGGATGAACAGCCCCGGCGTCAGCAACATCGACAAGGCCACGATCAACAGCAGCTTGTCGGCAATCTCTGGCGGCAACACCGCCGAAGACACCATCAGCGAGATCAGCACAAAGCCAAACTCCCCCGCCTGCGCCAAGGCCAGCCCGAACAGCCATTTATCCACCGCCGCCAGTTTGAAGATCCGCCCCAGCGCCAGCAAAACCAGCACCTTCACCACGATCAACCCGACCGTCAGCGCCAAAATCTGCCCCAGATTGCCCCAGAGCAGCGCGAAATTCACCCCGGCCCCGACGGTCATGAAGAACAGCCCCAACAACAGCGCCTTGAACGGGTCGATATCGGATTCCAACTCGTGGCGATACTCAGAGTTGGCCAAAACCACCCCCGCCAAGAACGTCCCCAAAGCCGGCGACAACCCCACCAGCGTCATCAGCAAGGCAATGCCAATCACCATCATCAGCGCCGTCGCGGTGAACAACTCATGCAACTGCGCAGAGGCGACAAAGCGGAACACCGGCCGGGTCAGATAACTGCCGCCCAGCACCACCCCAATGATCGCCGCGATATTGACCAGCGCCACCTGCCAGCTGTTCATGCCCGCGACCAGTGTGAACGCCTCGGCATGATCGGTCACGCTATGGCCGCCCTGCAATTCTGGCAAAGCCAGCAGCGGGATCAGCGCCAGCATCGGGATCACCGCGATATCCTGCGTCAAAAGCACCGCGAAACTGGCTTGCCCCGCATCGCTTTTCAGCAGCCCCTTTTCGCCCAAACTTTGCAAAACAATCGCGGTGGACGACAGCGAAAACACCAACCCCACCGCCAGTGCCACCGACCAAACCAGACCCAGAGCCATCGCCACACCCATGACCGCCAAAGTGGTCAAAGCCACCTGCCCCCCGCCCAAGCCCAAAAGCCGCGTCCGCATCTCCCACAGGTTTTTCGGCTCCAACTCCAGCCCGACCAGAAACAGCATCATCACCACGCCGAACTCGCCGAAATGCTGGATCGACACCAGATCGACCCGCAAAATCGCCAGCACCGGGCTGATCAAAATCCCTGCGATCAGATAGCCCAGCACCGAGCCAAGCCCGAGCCGCGCCGCAATCGGCACCGCAAACACCCCGGCGACAAGGAAAATGAAAGCCAGCAACAGAAAATCGGTCATGCGGAAATCCTCAAGGCGTGCCGTGTTTTACGCGAGAATCGTCACCGCAAACAGCCGATTTTTGCGAAAAATCGTGGCCCCGCCGCATCAGGGCCACTGGCGCATCCCATGGCGCATTTCTGGATCATCTGCCGCAATATCAGGCGGTCAAACCGCGGTCGGCGCAGGCGCGCCACCTTCAAACCGATTGCCATGGCGATAATCGCACGGCGCTTCCTGCATCTGCAAATGCAGCGCCGTCCCCGTGTACGGATGCGCCCGCGCGACATCCTCATCGAACTCGATGCCAAGCCCCGGAGCCGTGGGCGGCAGGATATAACCGTCCTCCCATTTTAGCGAATGCTTGATCAGTTTCAGATGAAACGCCCCGCCAGTCTGGATCGTCTCGGCCATCAATATATTCGGGATCGACACCGCGAAATGCACATTCGCCGCCCATTCCACCGGGCCCGCATACAAATGCGGGGCCATCTCGGCGTTGAACACCTCGGCCATCGCGGCGATCTTCTTCGCCTCCCAGATGCCGCCAACCCGCCCCAAGGCAGGTTGCAAGATCTTCACCCCACCATGCCGCAGCAACGCGCCAAACTCGGCCTTGGTGGTCAACCGTTCCCCCGTCGCCAGTGGCACCCGCACCGACCGCGCCACTTCGGCAAACTCGGCCAGATTGTCCGGCGGGATCGGTTCTTCGTACCAGAGCGGATTATACGGCTCGATCGCCACGCCAAGCCGGATCGCGCCGGGCGTGGTAAACTGGCCATGCGTGCCGAACAAAAGGTCTGCCTTGTCGCCCACCGCTTCGCGGATTTTCTTACAAAACTCGACCGAGCGCGAAATATCCGACATCGCAGGCTCATGCCCGCCGCGAATGGTATAGGGGCCAGCCGGGTCGAACTTCACCGCCGTAAAACCCTGCTGCACGCAGCGCGCCGCAGCTTCGGCAGCCATATCCGCGTTCACCCAGAAATCCGCCGGAATCTCACCCGGTTCCGGGTAAAGATAAGTGTAAGACCGCACCTTTTCATTCATCATCCCGCCCAGCAGAGCCCAAACCGGACGGTCCCGCGCCTTGCCCAGTATGTCCCAGCAAGCAATCTCCAATCCCGAAAACGCCCCCATCACCGTCGGATCAGGCCGCTGCGTAAAGCCCGAGGAATAGGCCCGCCGGTACATCAGCTCGATGTTTTCCGGGTTTTCTCCCAGCATATGCCGCTCGAACACGTCATGGATCACCGCATCCATCGCGCGCGGCCCCACGGTCGAGGCATAGCATTCGCCATAGCCGACGATGCCGTTGTTGGTGGTCAGCTTCACAAAGGTCCAATAGCGCCCGCCCCAGCCCGGTGCGGGCGGGGCCACGGTGAAAATCTCCAGATCGCGCAACTTCATAAGACACCCCCTGTTTGCGGTCAGGCTAGCCTAGGGTCGCGGCGCTTCGCGCGTTCCCGCGACAAAGAGTATCACAACCGCGACCATAAGTGTCGCAGACAGCAGAAACGGCGCCCCCGGCAGATAGATCGGGGCGGAAGCCGAGGTGAAAACCCCAAACACCCAAGTCATCACCAAAGGTGCCACAATCATCGCCAAAGCGTTCAGCGACGAATTCACCCCCTGCAACTCGCCCTGTTGATTTTCCGGTACCGCGCGCGACATCATCGCCTGCAGGCTTGGCCCGGTCACCCCGCCCAAAGCCGCAATCGGCGTGAACACCAGCGCCCAGAAGCCCGAGGTCGCAAGGCCGTAAAACCCATAAGACACCACCTCCAGCCCCATGCCCACTGCGGCCGTGCGCCGCTCGCCCATCCGGCGGATCATCGGGGCCACCAGCAAAGCCTGCGTCAAAGCCATGCACACCCCGAACCCAGCCAGTGCAAAGCCGATCCACCGCGCATCCCAGCCAAACGCCGCCTTGCTGTAATACGACCAGATCGCAGGCCAGACGTTAAACGTCACCGCATAAAGGAAGCTGACCAGCAACAGCGGCTTCAGCCCCGGCAACCGCCGGATCGCCCGCAGCGAGGCCAATGGATTGGCCCGACCCCAAGTAAATCCGCGCCGATGCTCCGTCGCCAAACTCTCCGGCATCACAAACCAGCCAAACACCAAATTCGCCAAAGCCAACCCCGCCGCCGCCCAGAACGGCGCGCGCACATCAATCCCCGCCAACAGCCCGCCCAGCATCGGCCCCGCCACAAAGCCAATGCCAAACCCCGCCCCGATCAGCCCAAACCGCTTCGCCCGTTCATCCGGGGTCGAGATATCCGCCACATAGGCATTCGCCGTCGAATGCGTCGCCGCCGCCACCCCGGCCACAAGCCGCGCCACCAGCAACAGCCAAACCGTATGCGCCAAAGCCATCGCGACATAATCCAGCGCCATCACTGCCAGCGACACCATCAACACCGGACGCCGCCCAAACCGATCCGACAGGTTCCCCACCAGTGGCCCACACAAAAACTGCATCACCGCAAAAGACGCCGCCAAAACCCCACCCCAAAGTGCGGCCTCCCCCAGTCCCGCGTGCGTCACATCCTCCATCAAATCCGGCATCACCGGAAAGATCAGCCCAATCCCAATCGCATCCAGCGCCACCGTGAACAGGATGAACAATAAACTCAGATTAGCGCGCGCAAACATGAAGACCTCATTAATACCAAGTCGCCGACATAGCGCAAATTCCCGACAATTCGATTAAAATTTGGCTGCATCTTGCCGAAAGTGCTGCGGGCTTCGCCATTGGCCCGGGCACCAATGGCATGGGGGCGGCCCCCACTTCCACGCTTCAAACCTGCCCAATCGAGATTAAAAACTCCGACACCACCTCCGCATATTCCTCCGGCTTCTCCACCATCGGCAGATGCCCCGCGCCCCGGATCAAATGAAACCGGCTGCCCAAAATCAAATCGGCCGTCTCGCGCACCAGATCCGGCGGCGTCGTGCCATCATGCGCCCCCGCAATCGCCAAGGTGGGCAAGGTCAGCCCCGCCGTCGGCGTGTAAAAATCCGTCCCCGCAATCGCGCTCGCACAGCCGACCCACCCCCGCGCATCCATGCCCTCCAGCATCGCCCGCACCCGCGGCATCCCCGCCACATCCTGCCAGCGCCGCCCAAACATCCGCTCCATCGCCCCCGGCGCATAAGCCGCCAGTCCCTCGGCCTGCACAGAAGCCACCCGCGCGCCCCACATCTCAGCCGAGCCGATCTTGGCGGCGGTATTGGAAAGCACCATGCCCCGCACCAGATCCAGCCGCTTCACCGCCAACCCCTGCGCCACCAACCCGCCCAAACTCAAACCAACCACCACCGCATCCCGCATCCCGAAATGCGCCATCATCCGCTCGCCATCGCGGATCAGCGCCCCCATCGCATAGGGCGGCTCTGGCACATCCGACAGCCCATGCCCGCGCTGATCAAACCGCAGCACCCGGCAGCTTGCAGGCAGCAGTCCCACCACCTCATCCCAGATCGTCAGGTTCGTCCCCAAAGCGTGCAACAGCACCACCGCAGGCCCGCCCACTGGCCCCGAGACCTCTGCATTCAGCCGAATATCGTCGAGATACACCAACATCAGCCAAACCGCTCCATCGCGCCTTGGAACACCGCCGGATCGACATTGCCGCCCGAGGCCACCGCAATCACCGTCTCCGGCAACCCCTCGCGGAACAAAGCCGCAGCCAGTGCCACCGCTCCCCCCGGCTCCAGCACGATCCGCAAATGCTGAAACGCCAGCACCATCGCCCGCAAAGCCTCGTCATCGCTCACCACCAGCCCCGGCCCGCACAGGCGCTGCATGATCGGAAAGGTGATCTCGCCCGGCGTCGGCGTCACAATCGCATCGCAGATCGACCCCGCCAGCGCCGCATTGCGCACCCGAGCGCCCGCAGCCAAAGATCGCGCCACATCGTCAAACCCCGCAGGCTCGCAAGTCCGCACCCGAAACCGCCCCTCGGCAGCCAGCGCCACGCCACTCGTCAGCCCGCCACCGCCGCAACAGGTCAACACCTCGGCCTCGCCGCCAAAGCCAGCCTCAAACTGCGCCACAATCTCCAGCCCGACCGAGCCTTGCCCGGCAATCACCTCCGGCTCGTCATAGGGCCGCACCAAAACCAGCCCGCGCGCCGCAGCCAAAGCCGCCCCAATCGCATCGCGGTCCTCGGTCTCGCGATCATAGAGCACCACCTCCGCCCCATAAGCCCGCGTGTTCTCGATCTTCACGCTCGGCGCATCCGCTGGCATCACGATCACCGCCGCCAACCCGTGCTGGGCGGCAGCCAGTGCCACCCCCTGCGCATGATTGCCCGAGGAAAACGCAATCACCCCCTTGGCATCCTTCAAGCTCGACACCGCCGCCCAGCCGCCGCGATACTTAAAGCTGCCGGTCCATTGCAGACATTCCGCCTTCACCAGCACCCGCCGCCCGGCAATCCGGTCCAGCAACGGGGCATTCAGCAATGGCGTCACCCGCGCATGGCCCTGCAACCGCGCCGCAGCCGCCCGGATCATCTCGATGTTCATCGCCCCACCTTCACGCCACAAGCCGCCAAAAATTCCCCGATCACCGCCATACTCTCCGGCTCATCCAGAAACGGAATATGCGCCCGGTCCGGCACCTGCCCAAACACCATATCCGGCCTGCGCGCCTGCATCTCTGCCACCGTCGCCATGCTCAACAAATCCGAATTGGCCCCCCGGATCAGCGCCACAGGCAGCCCCGCCAGCGCATCAAACAACGGCCAGGCATCCACCGCAGGCCCCTCAAACCCGGTCAGAAAACTCTCGCGCAGCGCTGGATCATAGGTGATCCGCAACCCCTCCGGCCCCTCGGTGTAATGCAGCCGCGCCTCCTCCAGCCATCGCTCCGCCCCAACCACAAACCCCGGCATCGCCCCCGGCAACCGCTCGGCCAGCGTCGCATGGGTTTTTACAAACGGATTGCGCCCGACATAGTCGAAAATCCGCTCCAACCCCTTGCGCTCGATCACCGGGCCAATGTCGTTCAGACACAGCCCGATCAAGCGATCCTTCGCCAACACCGCCAACAGCATCCCGATCAACCCACCGCGCGAGGTCCCCAACACCGCCGCCCGCGCCACCCCCAGATGATCCAGTAACGCCAAAGCATCCTGCGCCTCTTGCAGCACGGTGTAGCTTGCAGCCCCCGTCCAATCACTCGCCCCCCGCCCGCGATAATCCATGCGGATCAACCGCACAGGCGGCAAATGCGGGCGCAGATAGTCGAAATCCGCCATCGTCCGGGTCAGCCCGGCCAGACACAGCACGGGCACCCCCGCGCCCTCATCGGCATAAGCCAGCTTCGCCCCATCCGCCGCCGTAAAGTAATCGACCATCTAAGCCCCCTGTTTCGAGCAACCTGCCACGGGCAGGGCAGGGCGGAAAGCCCCCTTACCTCCCAAACCACGCCGCCCCGGACCTGATCCGGGGCAGCGTGGCGTTTTTGTAAGCCACCGCCCCCCACGCGACATAGCGCCGCTTGCAGCCCCGCGCGGGCGGGCTTAGACGCTTGCCCAAGCTAACAAGGGCGAGATCATGGCCGACACCACCACCGAACAGCGCGCAAAATCGAAAAAAGTCGGTGCCCTGCGCGGCCTCTGGCCGTTCCTGCGCCCCTATCGCCCGATGATGATCACCGCTGGCTTGGCGCTGATCCTGACCGCCTCGGTCAGCCTGATCCTGCCGATGGCCGTCCGCCGCGTCATTGACAATTTCAACGCGGGCGACCTTGGCCTTGTCGACAAATACTTCGGCGCAGCCCTGCTGATCGCCGCCACCTTGGCGATCGGGACAGGCATCCGCTATTATTTCGTCACCCGCTTGGGCGAGCGCGTCGTCACCGACATCCGCCGCGCCTTGTTTGATCGCGTCATGGGCATGAGCCCGGCGTATTTTGAGAAAATCCTGACCGGCGAAGTCCTCAGCCGCATCACCACCGACACCACCCTGATCCTGTCGGTGATCGGTAGTTCCGTCTCCGTCGCCTTGCGCAACATGCTCACGGTGCTGGGTGGCATGGTGCTGATGTGCCTGACCTCGTTCAAACTCACCGGATTGGTGCTGCTGATCGTCCCCGCCATCATCATCCCCATCGTCATCCTAGGGCGCCGCCTGCGCAACCAAAGCCGTGAGAACCAGGATTGGATCGCGCAAAGCTCCGGCAAGGCCTCCGAAGCCCTGTCTGCCGTGCAAACCGTGCAGTCTTTCACCCACGAATCCCTCACCCGCGCCGATTTCGCCGCCGTTTCGGAACAGTCTTTCACCTCCGCCAAAACCCGCATGGCCACCCGCGCCGCGATGACAGTGATCGTGATCTTCCTCGTCTTCGCTGGCGTTGTCGGCGTGCTCTGGATGGGCGCCCGCGATGTCCGCGACGGCACGATGACCCCAGGTCAGTTGGTGCAATTCGTCATCTACGCCGTCCTCGTCGCAGGCGCGGTCGGCTCGCTCTCCGAAATCTGGGGCGAGTTGCAACGCGCCGCCGGAGCCACCGAGCGCCTTGTGGAAATGCTCGACGCCACCGACCCCGTCGTCGAACCCCTGCACCCCGCGACGCTAACCCGCCCGGTCCAAGGCGCCATCACCCTAGATAACGTGGAATTCCACTACCCCGCCCGCCCCAATGCCCCCGCCCTGCACGGCATCAGCCTGACCGTGCAGCCCGGCGAAACTGTGGCCCTCGTCGGCCCCTCCGGTGCGGGCAAATCCACCGTGCTGCAACTCCTGATGCGCTTCTACGACCCGCAATCCGGCAGCCTCGCCCTCGACGGCCAAGACCTGAAATCCCTCGCGCGCGCGGATTTCCGCAGCGCTATGGCCCTCGTCCCGCAAGACCCGGTGATCTTCGCCACATCCGCCTTGGAAAACATCCGCTTCGGTCGCCCCACCGCCAGCCAAGCCGAGGTCGAAGCCGCCGCAAAAGCCGCCGCCGCCCATGACTTCATCGAAGCCCTGCCAAACGGCTACCAAACCTACCTTGGTGAGCGCGGCACCATGCTGTCGGGCGGCCAGAAACAACGCATCGCCATCGCCCGCGCCATCCTGCGCGACGCCCCGGTGCTGCTGCTCGACGAAGCCACCTCCGCGCTGGACGCCGAATCCGAACGCGCCGTGCAAGCCGCCGTCGACCATTTGTCCAAAGGCCGCACCGTCATCGTCGTCGCCCACCGCCTTGCCACCGTCAAACGCGCCGACCGCATCGTCGTGCTGGATGAAGGCCGCATCGCCGCCATCGGCAGCCATGATGAACTCGTGGCCCAAGGCGGCCTCTACGCCCGCCTCGCGAAGCTGCAATTCACCGATGGCAGCCTCAACCTCTGACGTTGCGTTTCCCCCGCCGCTTTTCCTTGCCCCATCCGACAAACTTCCCCATCTTGACCGAACCCGAGGCCGCAACAGAATGGCCCGGTATCGGAAAGACCACAGGGGAGGAACATCATGACGGGCGGCTTCGCATCACGCGCAGACCTGAAAGCCATCGAGGCGGAATCATCGTGGGAAAACCGCGACATCGCCCATTCGATTTATGATTTCCTCAGCCGCACCCGCGCCAAACACGGCCCCCGTCCGGCGATCAGCTACCAGCTGCTGTCCGGCCCGACAGACCCTGCGCAGACCCTGACCTGGGATCAGTTGCACGCAAAAGTCACCCAAGCCGCCAACCTGTTTCGCAGCCTGGGCATCGGCCCCACGGACGTGGTCGCCTATGTGCTGCCCAATGCCTTGGAAACCGCCGTCACCCTCTTGGCCGGGGCCACCGCAGGCATCGTCAACCCGATCAACCCGCTGCTGGAACCGTCGCAAATCTCCTCGATCCTGCGCGAAACCGGGGCGAAAGTCGTCGTCACGCTGAAAGCCTTCCCGAAAACCGATCTCGCACAAAAAGTGGCCGAGGCTGTCGCCCACGCCCCCGGCGTCAAAACCGTGCTGGAAGTTGACCTGAACCGCTACCTCAGCCCGCCGAAAAGCTGGATCGTCCCCTTCGTGCGCCCGAAAAACCCGATCCACCACACCGCCAATGTCAAAAACTTTACCGCGGAATCTGCCCGCCAACCCGCCGATAAACTCAGCTTCGCCGATCGGACCAAAGATCACACCGCCGCCTATTTCCACACCGGCGGCACCACCGGAATGCCAAAAGTCGCGCAACACCGCGCCTCTGGCATGATCTACAACGGCTGGCTCGGCGCGCGCCTCTTGTTCCGCGAAACCGACACCGTGATGTGCCCGCTGCCGCTGTTCCACGTTTTCGCCGCCTACCCGATCTTGATGTCGATGATCGCCTCTGGCGCACATGTGGTATTCCCCACCCCCGCAGGCTACCGGGGCGAAGGCGTGTTCGACAATCTGTGGAAACTGATCGAACGCTGGCAAGCCACCTACCTTGTCACCGTCCCCACAGCACTTTCCGCCCTGCTGCAACGCCCGGTCAATGCCAAAATCGACAGCCTGCGCGGTGCCTTCTCTGGCTCGGCCCCACTCCCAATCGAGTTGTTCAACCGTTTTCAGAACGTCACCGGCGTGCAAATCGTTGAAGGTTATGGCCTGACCGAATGTACCTGCCTTGTCGCCGTCAATCCGCCCGATGGCGCGAAGAAAATCGGCTCGGTCGGCCTCGCCTTTCCCTATACCGAAATCCGCATCCTGCAAAAAAACCCCGATGGCTTCCGCATTTGTGAGGTCGATGAGGTCGGCGAGATTTGCGTCTCCAACCCCGGCGTCCTGCCCGGCTCGACCTACACCGAGGTCGATAAAAACCGCGATCTGTTCGCCGATGGCACTTTCCTGCGCACCGGCGATCTCGGTCGCCTTGATGCCGACGGTTACCTGTTTATCACCGGCCGCGCCAAGGATTTGATCATTCGCGGCGGCCATAACATCGACCCCGCCGTCATCGAAGAGGCGCTGATGGGCTGCGAAGGTGTGGGTTTTGTCGGCGCCATCGGCCAGCCCGACGCCCATTCCGGAGAGTTGCCCTGCGCCTATGTCGAACTCGGCAAGGGTGCGAGTGTGACTGTCGAGCAACTGATGGATTACGCCAAAACCCATATCACCGAGCGTGCCGCCCAGCCGAAATACATCGAAATCCTGCCCGAATTGCCCAAAACCGCCGTCGGCAAAGTCTTCAAACCCGACCTGCGGCGCTTGGCCATCATCCGCACCTACAACGCCGCCTTGGCCGAGGCCAAACTGCCGGTGACGGTGCGCGAAGTGGTCGAGGATAAAAAGCGCGGCCTTGTCGCCAAACTTGTGGCCTCCGGCCCGGCCTCGACCGAAGCCGTAAGCGCCGTGCTGGGCGCCTTTACCCAAAGCTGGGACTGGGTGGAAAAGCCCTAAACCCCAAGTTGAAAACCGTGAGCTCGGTGCAGATGACAGCCTATTTCATTTGCGCAACGGCGGATTTTCGCCGATCTTTCTCACAGAAATGTGAGGAGGATCGCCATGAAGCAATGGCAAGTGGTTTTGGGTGCAGTGATTTTGGCCGTTGGTATGGCCCCGGCTCTGGCTGAGGCCGAACAGCAGACCCTGTTTCAGCATAAAAACTGGATGGTGGCGGTGAACAGCTTTGACGACGGCTCGGTTGCCTGTCAGGCGGCGGTGGACGAGGGCTCGGAAAGCTTCACGATCTGGGTGTTTCAGGACCAATCGGTGCGGCTGCAATTCTATTCGACCGACTGGAATTTCACCGAAGGCGACACCGCCGACCTGCAGGTCGAAGTCGATCGTCGCGGCGAATGGAGCCTGAGCAACGCCACCCTGACCGGCAATTCGGCTTTGTTCGATCTGCCCGACGGCGACAAAGGCGTGCGCTTCCTCGTTGAAGTCGCCGAGGGCCGTACCGCACATCTGCGCGATGAAAACGGCGAGGGCGTGCGCGACTACCCGCTGGCAGGCTCAAAAGCCTCGATGTCGGCGCTGATCGAATGTGCTGACGCGATCAAATAGACCAACCGGCCCGCGCTATAAACGCGGCGGGGCAGGGCGCTTGGCAGCCGCGTTGCATACAATTCGACTAAAATTTTCTTTCATCTGTCTTAAAATATCCCACGGGGGTTTGGGGGGTGAAACCCCCAATCCAACGACTGCACTCCGCGCAAACATTAAAAATCTCTTAACGCCACCACCCCAAGTCATTGACTAACAAAGATAAAAAAAGGTCCCGAGTTGGGACCGTCACAAATCATCCGTATCCATCCAGATCGTCACCGGCCCATCATTGTTTAAGCTGACATCCATATCCGCCCCAAATATCCCATTTGAAACTGCTAACCCCTCCGCCGCCACCCGGCCGGAGAAATACTCGTACAACCGCCGCCCCGCCTCCGGTGCCGCCGCATAAGAAAACCCCGGCCGATTGCCGCGCAAATCCGCAGCCAGCGTAAACTGAGACACCACCAGCGCCGCCCCACCGGCCTCCTTCACCGACAGGTTCATCTTGCCGCCTGCGTCCTTGAAAATCCGCAGCTTGGCAATTTTGGCGGCCAACCGATCCGCCTGAACCTCGCCGTCCCCCTGCATCGCACAGACCAAGATCAGCAAGCCGGCGCCAATCTCCCCCACCACCGCGCCATCCACCGACACGCTTGCCCGAGAAACCCGCTGCAACAAAGCCCTCAAAGCTCGTTAGCCCAAGGCGGATTGGCCCCCGCCCGGCTGACAGTCACCGCCGCCGCCCGCGTCCCCAAACTCAGCGCGCTGTCCAACTCCGCATCCGTTACACTGGCCAGCCGAGCCTTGCTCAACGCCCCCGCCTGATGCAACGCCGCCAACACGCCTGCGTTAAACGTATCCCCCGCACCCACCGTATCCACAACCGTGACCTTCTGCGCCGCGACAAACCGATCCTGAGACGCCGTCACCGCCCGCGCGCCCGCCGCGCCCTCGGTGATGAAAACCACCGACGGCCCCTTCGCCAGAATCCCGCGCGCCAGAGCAACCAGATCGCCCGCGCCTTCCAGCCAATGCAAATCCTCATCCGACAGCTTCACAATATCCGCCCGCGCCACCATGCGTTCGATCCGCGCGCGATATTCCGCCTCTTTGCCTGCGATAAATCCGGGGCGGATGTTGGGATCAATCATCGTCACCCGCAGCGCAGCCTCCCGCGCCTGCAACGCCTCATAAGTGCTCGCCGCTGGATCATTCACCAGTGAAATCCCGCCAACAAACACCGCCTCAACCTCTGGCCCCAGCACTGGCAAATCCGACAAGGCCAGCATCCGCCCCGCCGTGCCCTCATCATAAAACGCGTAAGTCGCCTGCCCGTTCACCAGCTTGACAAACGCCACCGTTGTCGGCCGATCCGAACGCGCGCAAAATGACAGATCGACGTTGGATGCCTGCAAGGTATCCGCCAAAATTTCGCCCAGCATGTCCGTGGACACGCCCGAGAAAAATCCCGAAGGTGCCCCCAACCGCCCCAAAGCCATCGCCGTATTGAACACCGCCCCCCCGGCATAGGGCGCGAAAGAAGCCTCGCCCAAAGTCGATGTGCGCGGCAGCATGTCGATCAGGGCTTCACCACAGGACAGAATCATCACGGCCTCCTTGCGCGTTTGCGCGAGATTACACGACAGGCCCCTGTTAGCGCAAACATGTGCTTACACGAAATAGGGTTTCAGATTTTCCCGTATGCGTTCCAGCGGGGTGGACCCGCTGAGATCAGGCACAAATTTCTGCCCGGTGATCGCCTCGAACGCCTCAATATACACCTTCGAGGTTGCCAGAATGATCTCTGCCGGAATTTCCGGGATGTCATCAACATAAGGATCACAACGCGCACCCACCCAAGACCGGATCACGTCTTTGTCGAAACTCGGGGGGCGCGTCCCTGCCTCGAACGCCGCTTCATAGCCGCTCGCAATCCAATATCGGCTGGAATCCGGCGTGTGAATCTCATCCGCGATCAGAATATTGCCCTCGGTATCCACGCCAAACTCATACTTGGTATCCACCAAGATCAATCCGCGCTCCGCCGCCATCTTCTGCCCGCGCGCGAACAAAGCCAGCGCTTTGGCTGACACATCTGCCCATTGCGCGGCGGTCAGCAGACCTTGCGAAACAATGTCTTCCGCCGTCAAAGGCTCATCATGGCCGCCATCAAACGCCTTCGAGGTCGGGGTGATGATCGGCGCAGGCAGTACCTGATTGTCGCGCAAGCCATCGGGCAAAACATGGCCATACATCGCTCGGGTGCCCGTTTTGTACTGCGTCAAAACCGAGGTCGAGGTTGTCCCCGCCAGATAGCCACGCACCACGACTTCCACCGGAAGGATCGTCACATGCTTGCCGATCACCACATTCGGGTCCGGGTAGGCCAGCACATGATTGGGGCAAATATCGGCAGTATGGTCAAACCAGAACCGCGCCATCTGCGTCAGCACTTGCCCCTTGAACGGGATCGCCGCCAAAATCCGATCAAACGCCGAAATCCGGTCGGACGAGATCAAAATCCGCCGCGCAGGTTGATCGCGCGTCGCGGGCAGATCGTAGCAATCGCGTACCTTGCCGAAATACGGGTTTGGCAATTCGGCGATGCGGGCATGATCAAGAACGCGGGAAAGATCGGTCACGGATTGGCCCCCAAGATGCCCAGAACTGCTGTTTCGCCTATCGCGCGCAAGGTGCCGAGAGTCAACCTGTCCACCACCAGATCAATTCATCCAATCCGGCCGCGACAGCCCAAAGATCGACGGATCGTAAAGATAAGCCGCCCCAGCCGCCAAGATCATCGCCCCCAGCACCGCAAAGCTGATCTTCCACCAGCTGTAAGGCCGCTCGCCCTGCACTTCTCCGGTCTGGCCATTGACCAAAAACCGATAGCTTTTGCCGCCGTATTTATACGCCGCCATCCAGATCGGCAGCAGCACATGCTTGAAGGTTTCATCGGCGTAGTCGGTGTCCACAGACTCAATTCGCTGCACGTCGCCACCAATATCCCGGCGCACATCGTCCTCGATCACCCCCGCCATCACGCCTTTCGCGGCGCCCCAGCCGTCAGAAAGGCCAACCGTATAACCCTCCGCCTGAAACCCGGCGAGATAATCCGGCGAGTACGGCTCCAGCTTGCCCAAATCCCACGGCGTCAGATCATTGCCCAAGCGCGCGGGCAAACTGCTCGATGCCATCACCAACACATCGTCGAAATCCCGCGAGACACGGCCCGAGGTTGCATACCACCGGGTCTTCTGCACCTGCTGCTGCCGCCGCTCGGTCTTGCCGTTGACGGTGACATTCACCCATTGCGTCTCATAGTAATACTCACCGCGCTGACCGCGATAGCGGCTGTCGGTGTCGGCATCAAAGGTCCAGAACGGCGCATAGACGCCATCCATCGCCCGCCCCGCCCGGGTGTATTCCAGCAGCGAGTTCGGCGCGAACCACAGCCCGCCCAGCCAGCCCTTCAAGGCCGTGCGCGCCTGCGATTCCGTCAGTTCGAACGGCACCAGCGCCTGCGGCTTGATTCGGCGGTGGCTGCCTGTGTCCACAACAACGGGGGTGGCACAAAACGGGCATTGGCTGGCGTGATTTGCGCCTTGAAACTCCACCACCGCCCCGCAATTCGGGCAAGAGGTTGAGCGGACTTCTTCCGACGCCGCATCCGGCAGATCATCCGACAGACCCTTGGCGAGATCATGCTCAACCAAGGCCTGCGCCTTCTGACGCGGCGCTTTGGCGGGGATGGCTTGCACGAAGCCGCAATGGTCACATTTCAACTCGGTCTGACCCGGCGCATAGCGCAGGTCGGCCCCGCATTGCGCGCAGGGCCAGTGATTTGCTTCCGTCACGGCCATGAAAGTTTACCCGGCCGGGGGCGGCGGTGGCATCATCGCGAACAGCTTGGAAAGTTCGGTATCGCCCGCAGCCCTCCAGCCCTCCTGACCCGCCGTCCACACCTGCGAAGCGCGTCCCAGAGTCCCCGAAGCGGCCATGCTGGCCAGATCGGCTTCGCTGAACGGTCCCTTGGTCGCGCCATTTTCAGCGACATGCCAAGCCTTGCCCGCAGGCGGTGGCGGCGGCGGTGGCGCCGCAGCCGCAGGAGCCGCGCCCCAAGGCCCCGCCCCGCTGGCCATATTCATCCCCATGCCCGCAGCCATTCCAGCCCCGACCATCGCGCCCACACCGCTGTTCGGTTGCGCCATCCCCTCAGCCGCATTGAACTGCATGTATTTGTTCAGATCCCCGGCCACGCCCATCGAGGTGCGCTTGTCCAGCACCTTCTCGACTTCTTCCGGCAAGCTGATGTTCTCAATGTAGAATTCCGGGATCGACAGCCCGTATTCCGTGATCTTCGGCGCAATCGCTGTGGCAATCAGCTTGCCCAGATCGGCGGTATTCGCCGCCATATCCAGCACGGGTATCCCCGATTTCGCCAGCACTTGGCTGGCTTCCTGCACGATCACATTGCGGATTTGCAGGCTGATCTCATCCGCCGTAAACTCGCCATCGGTGCCGACGATCTCGCGCAGGAACACCGCAGGGTCCGCCACCCGCATCGAATAGGTGCCAAAGGCGCGCAGCCGCACCGGGCCAAATTCCGGGTCACGGCACATGATCGGGTTTTTGGTGCCCCATTTCTGATCGTTGAACCGGGTGGTGTTGATGAAATACACTTCCGATTTGAACGGGGAATCGAAGCCGTGGTCCCAATGCTGCAAGGTCGTCATGATCGGCATGTTGTTGGTTTCCAGCATATACATGCCGGGGCCGAACACATCGGCCAACTGGCCCTCATGCACGAACACCGCCGCCTGACCTTCGCGCACCGTCAGCTTGGCTCCGTATTTGATCGCATTGCCCTGCCGCTCAAACCGCCACACCATGGTGTCGCGGGTGTCATCGAGCCAGGTGATGACATCAATGAACTCGCCCTTCAGAAATCCGAAAACCATGACTTACTCCTCAATGCCCGCAAGGGCGTAGCTGTCCCCGCCCATCAGGCGGGTGGCAAGTGTTTCCACGATGGGCCGCGCTTCGGCCTCGGTCATGCCGGGGCGCAAAGCGGGGTTGTAAAGTATCCGCAACATCATCTCGTCCTGCGTCGTCAGCAAAGCGAATTCTTCATCGTCGTTAAAGATCGAGGGCCGGGCCTTCGGGCTGTCATTCGGCAGCCCCAAGCCTTGGGCGATTTCCTCATGGATGCAGGACAGCCGCAGAAGATCGGGGTGCTCGGACCTGATCACCGCAAACGCTCCGGTATAAACCCCCGAAGCCCCCGCCGATTGCGCGTAAACGATGCAATAGGTCGACCGCTGCATCGCGGTGATGCCGCTGACGTCATTCGCCGTCAGCCCCGGCATCGCCGCGCGCAGAACCGGCCCTAACCCCTGCCGCTCATCCTCCGAGACGATGTAAAGCCAGAAGTTCGGGCGGTTGTCGTCCAGCCGGATCGGATGGCCGGTCAGCCCCTGCAAGCGTTGCAGATAAGACCCGACCCGCGCGGTATCCGTGGCCCGCATCTGCGCCGAAACCGAATCGCCAAACCGCAACCCCACCCGCACCGGCTGCTGCCAACGCCGCAGCGCCGAGGTGGTCTGCCGCTGCACGGTGTTGGTGTTGGACCGATCATATTCGTCGTAAAGGGCGATGCGGATGAAGTTATCCGCCAGTATCCGATCCGTGTAAGGCGTGTCCGGTCCGCCGCCATCGGTGCGCAGCAGACCCTGACCCAGCAAGCCCTGCTGCACTTCGGCGTAATACGCCCGCGCCGCCGCACTCGCCGCAGTGTCCGGCGCCACCACCGGTTCGGGCGGCAGCGCCATCACCGGGCGCGGCGCAGGTTTCACCCCCGGCAGCGGAGCCTCAGCGCAGCCCAACAGCACTAGCGCGGCCAGAAGGCCGCCCCAGCGTTTCAACAAGAAGGGCTGCGCCTGCACCATGATCAGACTGCGCTGCCGATATTGGCGCCGCTGGCGGTGTTGCGGGCGCGGGCCGAGGCCAAAGTGTCGCGCAACTCGCCTTCCATCTTCACCAGTTCGATTTCCGCCGCAGCGCGCCGCGCCTTGCCCTCATCGGCAATCGCCAAGCTTTCTTCGATGGTCGCGACCAAAGTCGCATTGGCCTTCTGCACGGCTTCGATATCAAACACCCCACGCTCCATCTCGGTGCGCACGATCTTGTTGGCGTCTTGCAGATTGGTGGCGTTGGCGGTCAAGAGTTCATTGGTCAGATCATTGGCATCCTTGATCGCGATCGCCGCTTCTTTGCTGCGCTGGATCGTCACCGCCTGCGCCAGTTGGGTTTCCCACAAAGGCACGGTATTCATCAGGGTCGAGTTGATCTTGCCGACGAGGCTCTTGTCATTTTCCTGCACCAGCCGGATCGAGGGCAGCGATTGCATCGTCACCTGCCGCGTCAGTTTCAGATCATAGACCCGGCGTTCCAGATCATCCCGCGCCGCGCGCAGATCGCGCAATTCCTGCGCCCGGATCAGCTGATCGGCTTCCGGAGCGGCCTTCACCGCTGCTTCCCGTGCCGGAATGTCGGTGGCGTCGAGCTCCTTCAGCTTGGCCTCACCCGCCGCGATATAGAGACCCAACTCGTTATAGAAGGTCAGGGTCTTGCCATAGAGAATATCCAGACTCTTGATATCCTTCAACAAAGTCGTCTCATGCACCAACAGGTTTTCCGTCACCTTGTCGATCTGCGTCTGCACCTGCTCATAGCGCGCCACAAATTCCGCCAGCGGGGCCGCATGGCCCGTCAGCCATTCCCACCAGCTTTGCTTGCGGTTCACGTCCAGTTCTTCGCCGGAAAAGCCACGAATGGTGGTGACAATCTCACGCAAGCTGTCGCCCGCTGGCCCGACATCCTTATTCTTCACGCCTTGCAGCATTTCCTGTGAAATCACCTGCAACTCGGCCTGTGCGCCGGACCCAAACGAAATGATCGACTGGGTGTTCGACATATCCAGTTCCGCCATCCGCTTGCGAATGTCTTCGGCCACCGGGGCAGGGGCGGCTTCCAACGCCACCACTTCACGCCCCGGTTCGGGCAGGATCACAGCGGTGACTTTTTCAACTTCGGCCAGCGAGGTGGCAGCAGCAGCGCGGATATCTTCGGTCATGGCTCTCACTCGTTCAAAGCGCCGTGGCGCGGATTGCAGAAAGATTAGGTTTCCAGTTTCAGGCGGTCACGTAACACCTGAATTTCAACGTCCAGATCGGTGTGATCGCCTTGCAGCAGACTTTGGGTGCGCGCCGCGAACGTCGTCTCCAACTCGCCGAGCAGCGTTTCATAATCGCCCCGGATTTTCGCATCGCGGCCCTGCGCATAGGCATCGGCGAACTTCACCGTCGCATCGCGCGCGCCCATCAGATAGACCGACAGATACTTCCGCGCCGCCGTCAGATCGCCCGGATCACTCTCAACCGAACGAAACAGCCCGCGCGCAATGCCAGAAAACTTCGCCACCCGCGCCTCAAGGCCCGAGTCCTTTGCGCGCAAAATCGCATCTTTCATGCCCGCCAGCAGCGCCTCGGCCTCGTCGACTGCCTTCGCCACCCGCTCAACCTGAAAACTGTCGACGCCCTCCATGCCCTTGTCGCGCATCGGGTCCAGCCCAAAAGCGCCGATATGCAGGATCACCCCGGCCAGCCCCAGCAAAATCGCGTAAATCATTGGTTGCGCCACCATTGCGCCCACGGCCAAGCCGACGCCCATCAGTACCGCGCCAAACGCTTTGCGTGGGATCGCCGGACGCCGCGCCACCTTGCGCGCGTCATATGCATCGTTGGCAATCACGCCCTGCTGCGTCAGCCAGGCCGACAGCATCAAAATCCCGCAAGCCGCCAGCCCCATGATCAGCGCGCGCGGTTCGCCCTTGAACGCCAAAGCGGCAAACAAAAACGGCGGCAAAAACAGCGCCCGCGTCCGCCCCGCCGATTTCGACCGCACAGGACTACCCGGCGCAGGCGCAACCCCCGGTCCGCCCTCATTTCGCGAATTGCCCGGAGAATACTTGCCGCCGAACCGCTCTGCCATCACCGCGCTCCCCTCATTGCGCCCCGCTGATGGCAACATAGACCATCAGCGCCAGCAACAGCATAAACGCGCCCGATTCCAAACCCTTGGCAGACATCACGCCTCCACCCCGCACACCGGGAACCCCCCGAACTCAGGGAATCTCTAGACTATAGGCACAGCCGCCCCATCCTGCCAGTAGGCATTGACGGGGAATTATCGCCCTCAGGCACCGCGCTTCGGCCGACCGCCCGCAGGCTTCGGCCCCGCAGGCCCGCCCCGCGTCGGCGCCGCCTGCTTTGCCGGGGGCTTGGCGGGCCGCAAAGCCCCACTCTCAGCCTTCTTCGCCGCCGTCCCAAATGTGCGCGGCTTTACCGCCTCGCCCCAAGCCTCCGACAACTGCTTCAGCCCTTCGCCCGACTTCAACCGCCGACCCGAATTCGCGCCTTCAGCCTTCCCCGTCGTCGTCCGCGACGCTGGCCGAGGTGCGCGTGTCCGCTTCGGCGCATCCTCATCCACCGTCGCCCCTTGGCCCAACTGATCGCGCAACACTTTACCTTTGACCTCCTCAACCTCACCCGGTTGCAGATCATTCAACCGGAATGGCCCATAACTCACCCGGATCAAACGGTTCACCGTCAGATTGATCGCCGCCATGGCACGGCGAATTTCCCGGTTCTTGCCCTCGCGCAGCCCCACCGTCAGCCAGGCATTCGCGCCCTGAATTCGGTCGATCACCACGATCATCGGCTGAAACCGCTCGCCCTCCACCACGATGCCCTTGCGCAAAGGCTCCAGATCCGGGTCCACCGGATTGCCATTCACCCGCACCCGATATTTCCGCAGCCACCCGGTTGAGGGTAATTCCAACCGCCGCTTCAACGCGCCGTCATTGGTCAGCAAAAGCAGACCTTCCGAGTTCAAATCCAGCCGCCCCACCGACATCACCCGCGGCAATTCGGCAGGCAGATTGTCAAACACCGTCTCGCGGCCCTTCTCGTCGCTTTCCGACGTGACCAGCCCCTCAGGCTTGTAATACAGCCACAACCGCGCCTGCTCGGGCTCACCCACCACCACACCGCGCGCCACGATCTTGTCCTTCGAGGTCACGTTCAACGCAGGCGAGGTGATCACCTTGCCATTGACCGAAACCTCACCGAGTTCAATCATTCGCTCGGCTTCGCGGCGCGAGGCAACCCCGGCCCGAGACAAAACCTTGGCAATCCGATCTCCCTCCGGCGTTCCCGCCGCAGGCTTGGCTGAAACAGCCGATTTCCGCTCAACCGCTTTGCCTTCAGTGCGGGGGCCCTCAACCTTAGGGCCAGCGATCTTCGGGGCAGATTTCGGGGGATTTGTGTTCTCGGCCATAGTCTCTTATCCTTCAACGGGCTCAGCGCGCGATCATCGCGGGCGATACCGCCAAACTATTCTCTCAACCGCCAAGGGGCAAGCACGGTGTTCAAAACCTTCATGGACGCTGCCTTGGACCAAGCCCGCATGGCCGCCCAACGTGGCGAAGTCCCCATCGGCGCGGTCGTGGTCAAAGACGGTGCAATCATCGCCGCCGCTGGAAATCGCACCCGAGAACTCAACGACCCCACCGCCCATGCCGAGGTCCTCGCCATCCGCGAAGCCTGCCGCGCGGCCCAATCCGAGCGCCTCCCGGGATACGACCTCTACGTCACGCTGGAACCCTGTCCAATCTGCGCAGGTACGATCTCTGCCGCCCGCATCGCCCGCCTCTACTATGGTGCCGCAGACCCCAAATCCGGCGGCACCATCCACGGGGCAAAGGTGTTCAGCCACCCGCAATGCCACCACACCCCCGAAATCTACGACGGCATCAGTGCCGCCGAATCCGAAGCCCTGCTGAAAACCTTCTTCGCCACCCGCCGTTAATCCCTAAAACTTGTCTAAAATTGTTTCATCTGTCCTTAAATATCCCACGGGGGTCCGGGGGTGTGAAACCCCCGGTGGCTGGCCACAAGCACACTCTGTGACGCCAAGGCCACAACCCCGCCCTCATATCACGCCCGCGTGATCACCGCGTTTTGACATCCCGCAAACCCGTGCCATAAGGCCCGAACCACGCACGGCAAAGGGAGGCGTCACATGTTGAATTTCACGAACACCGCCGCCGCATCGGCTGCTGCTTGGCGACGCGCTGGCGGATCACCCTATCGCGGCTAACGCCCGATCCCGCTGATTCCCCTGCGCCTCAGGCCAAGGCCTGACCAACCCCAACCCTCATACGGCCCAATCCAACTCGGCTTCTCCATGCCGCGTGCGTTTGGGCTCCAAATCTGACCTCAAACATAGGACCAGACCGTGCAGACGGCTGGTGATGTGCCAAAATGAATGCCACCTCGGACACCGGGCGGGTAGCGCTGCTGCCCGCTCTGCAAGACCTGATCGCCGAACATGGCCCGCTGCCGACGCTGCTTGCGCTGCTGAAAGCCCTGCGGCAACGGCCAGCCAAACCGCCGCCAGCCGCCATGCTGTCGAACCATCTGCGGCGCGACATCGGCCTGTCCGATCTGCCGCCGCCGCGCCCGTCGCAGCCGCGCTAAGCCGCAGCCCTACTCCTCGGTGCGCCCCAGTTCATCGGGGCGCACCAATTCAAACGGCGCTGTCACCACCGCGTAATCCATATAGCCCAACCGCGCCGCAGGCCTGACCCGCGCCAGATCAAACCGCCCCGCCCGCAGGTATTCCTCGCGGATATGCACGCCCACAACCTCACCCACCGCCATCCAGTTCTCGCCTGTCAGGTCCAGCAGATGCACCAACCGACACTCCAACGTCGCCGGAGCCAGCGCCACCCTCGGGCAATCAATCGCCACACACTCGGCCTTCTCCACCCCCGCCAGCGCAAATTCATCCACCCCGCGCGCGACACTTTCCGAACTGGCGTTCATCTGATGAATCATGCTCTCCGCCACCACATTCACCGCAAACATCCCGGTCTCGCGCAGGTTGCTGATCGAATCCTTCATCCCGCCCGCAAACATCACCTGCATCGGCGCATCATTCACCGCGTTGAAAAACGAATAGGGTGCCAGGTTATCCCCCAGACCGCCCCGCGTCGAAATCCAGCCAATCGGGCGCGGCGCCACAATCGCCTTGAACGGATTGTGCGGCAGCCCGCCATTTCGCAGGCCCACTTTCGGCTCATAAAACATCCACATCCCCTTCAGGTTTGATCCTGCACCTAGGCCATGTTACCCGCGTTTCCAGATGATTCTGGAAGGGCCGCCCGTGTATCAGCTGGAAGAAGAAGTCGAGGAGGATTGGTGGGAAGTCGAGGCGCTTTATGATCTGTGCTTTTCCCCCGGTCGCACCGCTTTGTCTTCCTACCGCTTGCGCGACGGTGTGCCCACCGTCGCCGCCCTGTGCCTGATCCTGCGCGATGAAGACGGCACTCTGGCCGCCGCCATCCGCTATTGGCCCGCTGAGATCGACGAGGGCGATGGCGAAGACGGCGAAGACGTGCTGCTGCTTGGTCCGATCGCCGTCCACCCCACCCGCCAAAGCGAGGGCCTCGGCGGGTTGTTGATCAACGAAAGTCTTGTGGAGGCCCGCCGCCTGGGGTGGGAGCGCGTGCTGCTGGTCGGCGACGCGCCCTATTACTCCCGCTTCGGCTTCAAAAAGCTCGTCGGCGTGGTGATGCCGCCGCCGACCAACCCCGACCGGGTGCTGGGGTTAGAACTGAAAAAAGGCGCATGGGATGGCATCAAGGGCCATGTCATCAAGGCCAGTGGCGCGACCCTGCCGCAAGCCTGATCAGCACTCTTGCCGAAGCCGCACAAACCCCCCACATTGGCGATATGAGCCAACTTCCCGCCCTGCGCGCCCCCGCTGCCGACAGTGACATCGCCGAACTGGCCCGCGCCTACAAGCGCGCCAATGGCCCGCTGATGACGCTGGTGAACAAACTCGGCGGCAGTTTGGAAAAACAAGCCGCGCTGATCCCCGACGCGTTGCGCGGCCAGATCGAACAGGTGGTGATCCGCGCGCTGACCGCCGCACATGGCCTGGCAGGCCTTGCCGATCAAGGCCCGAAGATGGGCGGGCGGGCCAGCACCTTCGCCGCGATGGCAACCGGAGCCGCTGGCGGGGCAGGCGGCTTGCTGACCTCCATCGCCGAACTCCCCGTCACCATCACCCTGATGCTGCACACCATCCGGGCCGAGGCGATCCGCGCCGGTTTTGATCCCTCCGAACCCGGCATCCGCGCCGCCTGCCTTGAGGTTTTCGCCGCAGGCACGCCGCTGCAAGGCGACGACGGCGTCAACGCGGCCTTCCTGTCGGCGCGGATGACCCTGACCGGCCCCGCGATCCAGAAACTGATCGCTACCGTCGCCCCCCGCCTTGCCGCCACCATGGGCCAAAAACTCGCCGCCCAAGCCGTGCCCGTGCTGGGAGCCGTCTCGGGTGCCGCCCTGAACGCCGCCTTCCTCAACTATTATCGCGAAATGGCCCGCATCCGCTTCGCCCTGATGCGCTTGGCCGAAACCCAAGGCGGCGAAGCCGTGGTCGCGGCCTTCGCCAAAGCCATCGAGCCGCCAAAAATCACCAAAGCCTGACCCAACCCGGAGGCCCGACATGACCACATTCACCGGCGGTTGCCTCTGCGGCCAACTGCGTATCGCCGCCACAGGGCAGCCCTACCGCGTAGGGATCTGCCACTGCCTCGACTGCCGCAAACACCACGGCGCGTTATTCTACGCCACCGCTATCTTCCCGCACGACGCCGTCACCGTCACCGGCACATTCCACAGCTACAAAGGCCGCGCCTTCTGCCCGACCTGCGGCTCATCGGTGTTTGCCCGCAGCGAGGATGAGATTGAGATCAGCCTCGGTGCCCTCGACGCCCCAGATCAACTGACCCCGACTTATGAACTCTGGACCACCCGCCGCGAAGCCTGGCTGCCAGAATTCCCGCTCGCCCATCGCTACAAGCAAGACCGCGAGTCATCAGGGCGCACCGAGGATTAAGGCGCACGATCTTTAGTGGCTTGCCTCCAAGCCACGCTGACAAAAAACGGCCAGTCACACCCGCTCAAGCAAAGCCCCCGCCCGGAATCAAGGTGCGTATGCGCCGCCGGGCAGCGCCTGACCGCCCCCTCGGGCGGGCGCTTCTGCGCTGTCCCGCTTAGAATATCCGGGGGATTGGCTGACGCATAAAGTGCCTAGAACTTCTGTGGCTCGCCCACCCGGCGGTCAGGCACTGCCCTGTGTGGTGCGTGGGACGGCTATTTTGTTTCTGTAGTGGAAGTTCAGACGACGGGGATGGGATGAATACTTTTAGCAAACCAGATGTCACTTTTTCTGATGGGCTTCGCGATCCAAATGAAGTTTTGGTAAATCCATGTGCTCGACAGCGTGTAAGGCTTGCCTTCAAAGTTAGATGCTATTGGCAAAGTGTTTGGGCCTGCTCCCCAACTTCTACCTTCAAAAGATATGAGCTTCATTTGCTGGTCGCCGTCGAACAGACAAGCCATAGCAAATTGGTACCCACGTGGCCCTGAGTCATTGGTTTGAAAACGAAAGACCACGCCAGAATAGAAACACTTATCACGCCGGGCTTGCAGCCGTTTCCAAGCTATTTCTTTCATTGTATTCCTCACCAACTGACTACCTGACTAGCTCACTCCCCCACACTTTCCAAATACGCCATCAGCGCGGGCCTAATCGTCTCGGCCCCCTCGGTCCGCGCGCGGTCAATCACCTTGCGCGCTTCGCTCAAATCCACCCGCCGCAGCAAGGCCTTCACCGGGCCAATCGACGCCGGGCGCATCGACAAATTCCGCAGCCCGATGGCGGCAAAGGCCACGGCCTCTACCGGACGCCCGGCATCCTCGCCGCAGAACGACAGTTTGGTTCCCGCCGCCGCACAACGCGCGACCACGAATTGCAAGAACGTCAGGAACGAGGCATTCAGCGAGTCATACCGCTTGCGCACCCGCTCATTTTCCCGATCCGCCGCGAAGAAAAACTGTTTCAGATCATTGCCGCCGATCGAGATGAAATCTGCCATCTCAAAGAACGCATCCGGCGCATAGGCCAAACTTGGCGTCTCCAGCATCGCGCCCACCTCCAGTGCCGAGGGCACCGCATGGCCCAGAGACTTCTCACGGTGCAATTCGCGCAATACATGCGCGCGGGCCTCAACAAACTCGGCATGTTCCGACACGAACGGGAACATCACCGCCAAGGGCCGCCCCGCCGTCGCCCGGATCAGCGCCTGCAACTGCATCCGCAATACGCCCGGTTTGTCCAAGCCCACCCGGATCGCCCGCCAGCCCATCGCCGGATTGGGTTCATCCTGCGGTTTCATATAGGGCAGCACCTTGTCCGAACCGATGTCCAGCGTGCGAAACACCACCGGCAGCCCCTTGGCCGCCTCCAACACCCGCGCGTAAAGCGCCGCCAATTCCTCGCGCCGTGGCATGTAGTTGCGCACCAGAAACTGCAATTCGGTACGGAATAGCCCGACGCCTTCCGCCCCAGACCCCACCAGCGACGGCAAATCCGCCATCAGGCCCGCATTCATATGCAGCCCAATCGTCACGCCATCTGTCGTGGTCGCAGGCAGATCGCGCAACGAAGCATAACGCTCCATCGCCTTGGCCTGCATCGCGATTTTGTCGCGGAACGACCGTGCCACCGTGTCTTCGGGCCGCAGATGCACGATGCCCTGATCGCCATCGACCAGAATGGCATCGCCGTTCAACGCCTCATTTGTGATGCGCTCGGCATGGATCACCATCGGGATCATCAACGCCCGCGCCACAATCGCCGCATGGCTGCCGACCGAGCCTTCCTCCAGCACAACGCCCTTCAGCTTGCGGCCATATTCCAGCAGTTCCGCAGGCCCGATGTTGCGCGCGATCAGCACCGGGTTTTCCGGCATCTCTGCGCCCGTATCCTTGCCCTGCCCAGTCAGGATCCGCAGCAAACGGTTCGACAGATCGTCCAGATCCTGCAACCGCTCACGCAGATACGCATCCGGCACCTGGCTCAACCGCGACCGCGCCGCAGATTGCTCTTTCTCCACCGCCGCTTCGGCAGACAGGCCCGAGGAAATATCCTCCTCCATCCGCCGCAGCCAGCCACGCGAATGCGCGAACATCCGATACGCCTCCAGCACCGCCTTCTGATCTTTATCCAAACTTTCCGCCGCCAACAGATCATCCACCGAAACCCGCAGCACCCCCACAGCCTCGCGGATGCGGTCAATCTCGGTCAGCGGATCATCCGCCACCGGATTGGTGACAACAACGCGCGGCTCGTGCAGCCAGACCCGGCCTTCCGAGGCCCCTTCCTGCCCGCTTGCCCCGCGAAACAGCACCGGCTGCTTGTGCAAGGCCCCCATGCCGCCGCCGCCCTCGCCCGAGAACGCACCCAGTTCGGTCATCTCGGCCAGCACCATGGCGACGACTTCCAGCGCGTAGATCTCATCCTCGGAATAGGCCCGCGCCTGCTTGGATTGCACCACCAGCACGCCCAGCTTTTCGCCGACCCGCTGGATCGGCACGCCAAGGAAGGCCGAATACAGCTCCTCGCCAGTTTCCGGCATAAACCGAAAGCCTTTTTCAGAGGGCGCATCGGCAGTGTTCACCGGCAAGCCTGTCCGCGCCACCCGGCCCACCAGACCCTCGCCCAGCTTCATCCGGGTCTTGTGGACAGCCGCCTTGCGCAGACCTTCCGTCGCACACAACTCCAGCGTTTCCGGGTCGCGGAACAGATAGATCGAGCAGACTTCCGTCCCGATGGAATCGGCGATCAGATGGGTGATCTGGTCAAGCCGCTCTTGTCCCTTCGCCTTGGTGCCCAGCACATCGCGCAGGCGGCGGAGAAGTTTACGACTGTCACTGTCACTGCGCTCTGCGGGCATAGCTTAATCCGATCAAATCCAATCCGCTCTCTATAGGCGAGTTATGGGGCAAAAGTCAGTGGGCAAACCGCGATCTGTTGTCAGTTTATCACCCGCTTGCGTAAAAACCGCCCGAAGCCGCAGCAATCGCGGCAGAAACGCGCGCAACCGGGGCCATGCTCACGCCCATGTGACAACTGGTGATCAGCATCGGCGCTGGATCGCCACCCCCAGCCCTCGACACCCCGGCCCTGCCATGGCAGGTAAACCCCATGTCGATGCTGATCCGCCTTGCCCTGTTGCTGACCGTACTGGCGCTGCTGCCCTTGGGCAGTTTTGCGGCCAAATTCGGCACCGGCCCGCGCACCGTCGCGGTGATTTCGGCGCAGCTGGATGACGTAGCCGTGGCCACCACCCCAACCGAGAAGACCTTCGCCTCGGCGCAAAACCGCTGCAAAGGCCCGGCCTTGCCCGGCTCGCCCTGCAACCCGGCGCTGGCGGTCTGGCCAACCGAGCTGACCCTCGCCTTCCATGACCCGGCGACCACGGTGCATCCCACGGCATGGCCAGCAAAGATCGGGCACAACCCCGCGCTGCCCCTCGGCCCGCCAAGGCTGGCCTGAACGTCCCCGCCGCACCCGGTCGCGGCCCCGTTCTGCAAACTTCAGCCGATAAGGACTCCCCCATGCTCACCCGACGCGCCTTCATGGCCGCGGCTTCCGCCGCATCGCTCACCGCCTGCGCCCCAAAACCCCCCGAAGTGGTCCCACCGCCGCCGCCGCCGCCGCCGATGCCCGCCCGCTACGGCGCAATCTATACCGAGCCGCACCCGGTCCCTGCCGTGCCCGATGGCGTGGTCGATGAAAAACTCTGGCGGCAAGAGGTGGATAACCCGTTCCCCGCCGAAGCCCCCGGCACCATCATCGTCGATCCCGATGCCGCCTACCTGCATCTGGTCACCGAACCGGGACGTGCTTTGCGTTACGGCGTCAGCGTTGGGGCTGCGGGTTACGGTTGGAACGGTGATGCGAAAATGCAGTTCCGCCGCAAATGGCCGGTCTGGAAAGCCCCGGATTCGATGATTGAGCGTCGCCCGGAGTTCGCGCCCTATTCGGTTGCCAACGGCGGCATGCCCGGCGGCCCGGGCAATCCCTTGGGTGCCCGCGCACTTTATCTGTTCCAGAACGGCGAGGACACGCTTTACCGCATCCACGGCGCTTGCGAGCCGAAATATCTTGGCAAATCGGTATCCTCCGGCTGCATCCGTATGCTCGATCAAGACGTGATCGACCTGCACGACCGGGTGCAAGACGGCTGCAAAGTGGTGGTTCTGGCCTCGCTCGGCCAATCGACCTTTGAAGTGCCGTATTGAGCGCAGCCAGCGGGCTGGCCCGGCACAACGGCCGCGCCAGCCCGCACCCGATCCACTGCATCAACAAGCCCGACCGGAAAACCTGCCGGGCTGAGAGGCGCTATGTCTCCGGTGCGTCCAGCATCGTCTCGCTGTGGCCGTGGCACTCCCACCCCTGCGCACCGCGCACCCAGGTCGAGCTGTCCGCCGCGCGCATCTCCATCGACTTGCCATCCATCACAACGCTCTGCCGCGCGATATAGCTGATAATCGCCACATCCGGCGCAGGCGTGACCATCTGCACATCCTCCAGATCGAACGAGCGAAGCTCCCACTTCCCGTCCTCTGTCATTGCGCCCATTTTGGCCTTGTCGATCGCCATGACGCCCTTCGCACCGGTCACCAGACAGGTCTTGCCCGACAAAGCCGCAGCGCCCTTGCCGTCCTTGCGCTTCATCGCCTCCCAATACGAGGTTTCAAGCGCAAGAATTTCGGCGCGGGTGGGATAGGTCACATTCGCCATTGGGTCACCTCCATTTTCAAATCGAGAATACAGCGTCTCGTTGGAAAACACGCGGCGGGGCGCTTGGGTTCCCTACGGCCCGATAGCCAAAAGCAGGTGAAGCCGCGCCCGCCCGCCGCGCTGCGCCATCTACGCAACCGTCATTGCTCAAACCCCTACACTCTGCCACGCTGCGCAAATGAACGACGCCCTCAACCTCGCAGGCCGCTTCCTGATCGCCCTGCTGTTCCTTGGCGGAGCGGCGCAAAAACTCGGCGACCCCACCGCTGTCAGCACGATGATCGCCTCCATCGGCCTGCCGACATGGCTGGTCTGGCCCGTCGCCGCCTTCAACCTGATCGCCGCCCTCGGCCTGATCTTCGGCCCCCACGTCCGCGCTTGGGCGCTGATCCTCGCCGCCTATTGCCTCTTGACCAGCTACTTCCACTACCAACTCCGCGCCGACCCATGGCAGATCACCATCATGGTGAAAAACTGGTCGATTGCTGGGGGATTGCTGATCTTGGCAAGCACCAGGCCGGGGCGCTATGTCTGGCGGGGCAGGGGGTAGCAAATGACGACCTATGCAAAGGCTCCTCCCGATTGGATTATGGATGGAGAGAAGTTTGCCCTAATTGGGTTTGAGGCTCGGCTTGCCCGCGACGTGTCCCGCCTCGACCTTCCAGATGGGCTGACTATACTTCCCAACACTGATTTCAACTTGCCTGATCATTGGTGTGAGTGGCTTGGATCGTTGCGTGTTGAGGATATTCAGTCATGCACACTATTTTTGCTTGCCAAAGGACCGTCGCGCGCCCTCAAAGTTCTCGACGGTGAAAATCAGCGTCTAAGTAGCGCAGTTGGCCACTGGTTCATGGGCCTTATGCTGACGCATAACTTTGCTCTATCAGACTCACTTTTCATCACATCTGGGAGTTGTGAACGCGGCGCGGTGGATGTGCGAGAGTTCGGGTTGGTTGAACCTCCAGCACGCTCAATCGTCCAAAGTGACGGGCCGATTTCGGTTGATCGACTTGCGCGCGCTGCGCTGATGGGGACTCGGCTAAAGCATATCAGCCAGATGGGTTCTGGTCGCAACTGGCGCTTGCTGCGATGCTTACGCATTTACCAAGACGCCCGCCGCGAAATTGATATGCTTGAGCGTATTCATCAATTTACGCGCTGCATAGAGGGTTTAATTGTTCCGAAGCAAGGCGATACTGGAAAACAATTCAAAAGCAGAACTGAACTTTTCGTCGGTCCTAGGGATCATAAACTCATGGGCGAGCTTTATGACGTGCGGAGCGAGGTAGAGCATTTGCATGAAAACAAACGCCTAGAGACATATGATAGAGCCACGCGCATCTCTCTTGCAAAGCTGGAAGCGGTGGGCGAGTGGATAGCGCGGACTTGCTTACAGAAAATTATTCTCAACCCGACACTGACGGACCACTTTGGAAGTGTCGCATCCCTTGAACAGTTCTGGGCAAAGGATCCAACCGAACGCCAAACAATTTGGGGGGCTCCGGTTGATCCCCGGGCTTCTATCGCGGGCTTTGATTTTTCGCATGTAAGCGACGCTGAGTTAGGAGCGCGGGAATAGACCGCCCCGGCTGCAAACCTTTCCAAACTCTTAACGCAAAACCTAACACCCTGAGAACAAACACTTCCTCACCCTGTCCACGCGCGGACACATAGAAAAACGCCGGGCAGCCAAGCCACCCGGCGTCAATTCCTCAACCCAAAAGACCCCCTCAGGCCTTCTCAAGCTCAAAAGCGTCATGCAAAGCCTGCACCGCCAGCTCCATATATTTCCGGTCGATCAGCACCGAGATCTTGATCTCCGAGGTCGCGATCACCTTGATATTCACGTTCTCTTTCGCCAGCGCCTTGAACATCGTCGCCGCCACCCCCGCGTGAGACCGCATCCCGATCCCCACCACCGAAATCTTGGCCACATCACTGTCCACCACGATGCCATCATACGTGATCGTGCCGGCAGCCACCGCATCCACCATCGCTTTCTGCGCCCGCGCCACCTGATTGGTCGGGCAAGAGAACGTCATATCGGTGGTCGCGCCCTTGCTGCTGCCAACCTCAACTTCCGAGATGTTCTGCACGATCATATCGACGTTGACGCCAGCCTCGGCCAGCGGCCCAAAGATCGCCGCCGCGATGCCGGGCCGATCCTCAACCCGCACCAGCGTCACCTTGGCTTCATCCCGGCTATAGGCCACGCCCGACACAACTTTCGATTCCATAATCTCATCCTCGTCGCAGACCAGCGTTCCAGAGTTCTCATCGGTATCCTCAAATGAGGACAACACCCGCAGCCGCACCTTATAGCGCATCGCCAGTTCGACCGAGCGGGTTTGCAGCACCTTCGCGCCCAAAGATGCCAGTTCCAACATCTCCTCAAACGCGATCTTGTCCAGCTTGCGGGCCTTGTTGGTGATGCGGGGGTCAGTCGTATAGACCCCATCCACATCGGTGTAGATATCGCACCGCTCCGCCCCAAACGCTGCCGCAAAGGCCACGGCGGTGGTGTCCGAGCCGCCCCGACCCAGCGTGGTCACGCGGCCCTCCGCCGACACGCCCTGAAAGCCTGCGACCACGGCCACCTTGAAGCCCTCGGCAAACTTCGCGTCAATATTCTCGCGCGGGATCGACATGAACCGCGCAGTTGAATGGGCGGAGGTGGTGTTGATCGGCACCTGCCACCCCTGCCAAGACCGCGCCGCCACGCCCATCTCCTGCAACCGCAGCGCCATCAGCCCTGCCGTCACATTCTCGCCGCTCGACACCACCGCATCATATTCGCGCGCGTCATACAGCTTGGACGTGCCCTCGACATAGGCCACCATCTTGTTGGTCTCACCCGACATCGCCGAGACAATGACGATCACGTCATAGCCGCGCTCGACCTCGGCCTGCACCTTTTTCGCGGCATTTTCGATCCGCGCGAGGTCGGCCACCGAGGTGCCGCCAAATTTCATCACCAGAAGCGGCATGGTCAGCCTTTTCCCGCCATTCAAATCGCGGGCTTCATAACAGAAGCACCCGCGAGGGCAAGGCTTACAGGATCAGATCAGTCGCGGTCAGCACCGGCTTGTTCAGCAGCACGATCTGCCAATCCGCCACGCCATTGCCATCATTGTCACCCGAGACCACACCGCTGCCAATGTCATAGCGCACCTGCCGCGCCCCACTGAACGCCGCCGCCCCGATGAAAGCCGAGCCAGAGGTAAAGGCCGTGACCACCAACTGATCGACGCCATGAGCGAAATCGGTGATCTGATCGGCAGCCGCCCCCAAGCCCGCCTCAGCCGCCGAACGGAACACAAAGAAATCCGCCCCCGCGCCGCCCGTGATCCGGTCGACTCCGACGCCACCGCTGAGCACATCATTGCCCGCGCCACCAAACACCAAATCGCCCCCCGCACCGGCATCAATATAATTCGCGCCGCCGTTGCCGAGCAATTCATTGCCAACAGCAGAGCCAGTCAGGTTGAGTTTTTGATCGCCTTCCAACTGGGCTTTTTCGACATTGGCGAAGCTGGTCAGGTCGATGCCAAAGGTAGAGGTGATGATCTTGTCGTTACCCTCATTCAGCCGTTCAATAATCAGGTCTGGCGAGCTGTCGATCACATAAACATCATCCCCAAGTCCCCCCGTTAGCTGATCAGTGCCAGCCCCGCCAAACAACTGATCATTGCCGATACCGCCGAACAAAAGATCGTTGCCATCGCCGCCTTGCAAAATATCGTTGCCAGCATCCCCCATCAGCGAGTCAATACCGAGGTTTCCGGTGATACTGTCATTTCCCAGACCGCCAGAAATTGTGTCAGCCAGCCGCGTGCCGACAAGGATATTATCTGCATCAGTGCCGGTCTGGATCAATGAAAATTGTAGGTCGATGATTTGCAAATGATCGAAACTAAAGGGCCCACTGCTGCCCCATTCTACGATGATATGGTTGGAATCAAGCTGGGCGAGTTTGAACCCAGAGAATCCATAAAGCTCGGGCATTTCACCTGCGGGAACTATTGTAAATTCAGCACCATACTTTGCACCACCTTCTAGGAAATACTGCCCGCGTGCGACGGAGTTGGCTGCTTGGATGCCGTCAAACCAAACGGCCACAAACCCACCATTGTCCAATGCGAGCACAGATACGCTACTTTGTGTTCCGGCAGTTGTGGTGTTGATCGAAAACTGATCTCCTATCAACTTACCGTCTTTTCCTAAAATCTGCCCTTGGAGAGATGTCGCATCCAAGTCGGACCCTTTGGCACTGGTTTCTGTCCAAGCCACCAAGAATGTACCATCTGCGAGGCCAGTGATGGCGAGGTCTCTCAGAGCATCGGATGTTGATACAGACTTTGAAATCGTTTTTGAATTGAGTGTAAAGCCCGGAACAATCGTATGTCCTTGATCGTCTGCAATTTGCAGGTGAATCGCATTTTCTAGGCCGCCATCATTCAGTTGCCACGCAAAAGCCACGCCACCCTGTGCTAAAGCGGTGACCGTTGGATCAATCTCATAAATCAGTGAATTGGCGACAATGGTAAAATTAGAACCGAGCAATTCGCCGTTTGCGGATAAAAACTGCGCGTTGAAAACCTGTGGACGATCACTGAAAGGATCTGCCCCCCGCTCCCAGATCAACAGCACGCGGCCATCTGCCATGGTTACGGATTCGCTGCGATAAAACCAATCCTTCGACGGTGCAGAAACCACGAACTCTGTTCCGGCAGGTTTGCCATCTGCATCGAACACGCGCGCCTGAATCACGGTTTTTTCGTTGGCCAGCGACCGCCAGGTTACCAGAAACCTTCCGTCAGCCAAATTTGCGATGGCGACTTGATCTTCCACACCGGCCTTCGAAAGCTCGACGGTCCGCAATGTGGAACCCGTCTGCGTATCGAGCAGGCTTATGAAAACATGCGCGGGGTCGCCTGGGGCACTGTAAAATTGATCCTCATAGCCGAACACCGACCGGCCATTCGGCAAGGTTTTGAAATATGTGTCATACTGCGTCACGCCCGGCAGAATATCGACAATCGGACCATCAACTATCGGCGTACCCATCACATTCACTCAATCTAGCTGCCATCTTCCCAACCCTTCCATGCCAGCCAGTGCCGTGCAAGGAATTTACCCAAACCCCGCCAGCAAATCCGTCAGCCCGATGGCGTTGCGCGAATAGAACGCCAGATCGACCGTGGCGTCGCCGTTGAAATCAAATTCATACAACAGCACCGTCATACCGTTGTAAACACCAACGCCCGCGGCGATCAGCGGGAGACCCGCTCCAACCACTGCGGCCGCATCATGCAGGTCCAACACATCACCCGCCTCGAAATCATCAAGATAATCCACCCCACCAACGTCGGTCAGATCAAATACGAAGCAGTCATTGCCAGCCCCGCCATGCAACTCATCTGTATCCGCGCCACCGCTCAGCGTGTCATCGCCCGCCCCACCATCAATCGTGTCATTGCCCGCGCCGCCAATGAGTTGTTCAGCGCTGCCCACCCCGGTCACATGGTTCGCCCCCGCGTTGCCCTCCAAGCGTTGCACCGAACCGCCGCCGGTCAGATCCAACACCGCCGCGCCCAGCAGCCGCAGCACTTCGATATTCTGGCCAAAATCCGCGCCCGAACTGGCGTCCAGCGAGGCGCTTTCCGTCTCAACCACGTCAAAACCCTGACCCGCCGCCTCATGCACATGGTCCAGCAGCGGATCATAGAGGAAGTAGCGATCATCGCCGGTGCCGCCATACAACTCCACGCGATTGACCGTGGTCAGCGCCAGCAGCACGTCATCGCCCGCCCCGCCCATCAGGCTTTCGCCATCCATCCCGCCCGAGGTCAGCGTGTTGCGGCCAGCATTGCCGATCATCAGCATCACCTGACTCCCACCCGACAGATCAAGGTCCTGCGCCCCCTGCAGTTGTAAAACCTCCACCTGCGCCATATCGCCGCCACTCAGCGCGATCACCGAGGATCGCACGATATCGTAGCCTTCCCCGCCCACCTCAACCACCTGATCCGCCGCACGATCCACGACATAAACATCATCGCCCAAGCCGCCGCGCATCACATCAATGCCGCCATCGCCGATCAGCAGGTCATTGCCGCCGCCACCCTCCAGCGTGTCATCCTCAGAGCCACCATGCAGCGCATCATCGCCGTCGCTACCCATCAGCACGTCCCTGTCGCGGCCCCCGAACAACTGATCGTTGCCCGCCTCGCCGTCGAGCCAATCGAAGCCGTTCAGCCCGATCAGAGAATCATACCCCGCGCCACCAAACAGGCTGTCATCGCCGACATTGCCGTTTTGGGTATCGTCACCATCGCCGCCATAGAGACAATCGTTGTCATAGCCGGAATCGAGATAGTCATTCCCCGCCTCGCCCCACAATGTATCCGCCCCGGTACCGCCAAACAGCCGATCCTCACCACCGGGGCCCGCCAGCACCGCGCTATCGCCCCACAGTTGGTCCGCACCACCGCCACCATAGAGCGAATCCTTACCCAAGCCCCCCAGCAAGCGATTAAGCCCCAGATTGCCATAAATCTTGTTGGCCAGATCCGAGCCATCGACGTTAAAATCCCGCCGGCCCTGCAAGGTCAGATTCTCGACATTCACCATCAAGCCCATGTCGATGTGGCTCTGCCCCAAAACTGCCGCACGCAGCAAATAGCTAGGCGTGACAAAGACTTGATCGGTGCCGCCATTCGCCACCTCAATCAAGGTGACATCGGTATGGTTCAACGCGTAGCTGTCATTGCCAAAGCCGCCCGAGAGCGTTTCGGCAAGACTATAGGCGGCCTCTTGCGCCGCTGTCAGCCCGGTAAACCGCTTGGCCGAGATCAGCATATCCTGCCCATTGCCGCCCAGAAGCACGCTGCGCAGAGTCAAACTCTCACCCGGCAGCCGCGCGGGATCGGCAAAGGTGGGCCAATTCGCCGGACCTTGCCAGCCCGTCAGCGTATCATCGCCCGAATATCCCGTCAGTGTGGTGATGTAGCTGCGCACCGCGCCGCTGGCGATCATCTCGCCCGCCGTGAACGCCTGCTGCACATTCAGCGCATCGTCACCAATCGTTCCGGTCGCGGCACGGGTAAGGCTTGGTTCGGCCAAATCAGCCACCTTTGGTTAATTGCAACCCAAACGAGCAACAATGTCAGCGAGACGCAGGGAACGGCCCCGCGACGAAACAGGGGGCACTATGGCAGAAATTGCGCATTGGTCAATTTAGCTTGAACGGAGCGCGTCGCCTGCCCCAAGCCGGAATTCGCGCGAATTCCGTGGACGAATTCCGCTACGGAATTCGCCTACAGCGCCCGCCAGCCAATGTCTGATCGGCAGAACCCCTCTGGCCAGTGCAGCAAATCAATCATCGCATAGGCCCGGTTGCGCGCATCGGCCAAAGTGTCACCGCGCGCGGTGATGTTCAGCACCCGGCCGCCATTGGCTGTAACCTGACCGTCCTTCAGCGCCGTGCCGGCGTGAAACGCCATGTGGCGGCTGTCCTCGGGCAACCGCTCCAGCCCTTCGATCACCGAACCCTTCCGGTACGCCCCCGGATAGCCTTTGGCCGCCATTACCACCGTGATCGCATGATCCTTCGCCCAATTCACCTGCGCGCGGTCCAAGCGCCCCTCAGCACAAGCCAGCAGCAAATCCAGCGCCTGCGCGCCCAAGCGCATCATCAAAACCTGCGTCTCCGGGTCGCCAAACCGCGCGTTGTATTCGACCAACCGCCCCTGACCGTCCTTGATCATCAGGCCCGCATAAAGCACCCCCTGATAGGGCGTGCCGCGCCGCGCCATCTCGGTGATGGTCGGCAAAATGATCTCGTTCATCGCCCGCTGCGCAATCGCATCGGTCAGCACCGGGGCAGGCGAATACGCCCCCATCCCGCCAGTGTTTGGCCCGGTATCACCGTCCCCCACCCGCTTGTGATCCTGCGCCGTGCCGATGGGCAAGGCATGAACGCCATCGGTCAGGACGAAGAACGACGCCTCCTCGCCGGTCATGAACTCCTCAATCACCACCTCGGCGCCCGCGGCGCCGAACTCCCCGCCGAACATGTCGTCAATCGCCGCCAAAGCCTCGGCCTCGGTCGCAGCCACGATCACGCCCTTGCCCGCAGCCAGCCCATCGGCCTTGACGACAATCGGAGCCCCCTGCGTCCGGATATACGCCTTCGCCGCCCCCGCTTCGGTAAACCGCGCATAAGCCGCCGTCGGCGCGCCGCAGGCATCGCAGATTTCCTTGGTAAATCCCTTCGAGGCCTCCAGCTTCGCGGCCTCCGCACTCGGCCCGAAGGTCAAAAACCCCGCCGCCCGCGTCGCATCCGCCACCCCGGCGGCCAGCGGAGCCTCTGGCCCGACGATCACGAAATCAATCGCATTTTCGGCGCAGAACGCCACCACTTCGGCGCCATCGAGAATGTCAAAATCCGCACATTCCGCCAGCATCGCGATCCCGGCATTGCCCGGCGCCACGATCAACCGATCCGTCTTCGGATTCTGCTTCACCGCCCACGCCAAAGCATGTTCGCGCCCGCCCGAGCCCAGAATAAGGATGTTCATAAGCTGCCTCCGCTTGGCTTGTGGATGCAGGCGTCATAAGGTTTGTGGGTGTGTGGAGCAAGGCAAGGTTTGCGCTGTCATGGCAATAGATGACCCAGCCCTATGGGCCCGCATCCGTGACTACCGATTTGAACCTAACAGCCGCATCGCGAAAATCATTCGCAGCTATGACCGCGAGATGGGCTTGCCACGCGACCATATGCTATTGTGCATAAAGGATTATCGTAGATTTATTTATCTTCTGGCGGAGGCAAAAGGCCAAGTCACGCCATCGCCCAGCATCGCGCGCATCTGGCACTACCATGCCATTGACTCCCCGATCTGCTACGAAAAGTTCTGCCGTGTCGCGCTTGGGCTGACACTGATGCCAGATCAATCTCCTACTACAACTGTTACAAGCCCTAGCTACCTGCAAACCCGCGCTCGGTATCAAGCGGTGTTCACTGAACCTCCCAACGACCACATATGGCCAACCGCCCGATCAAAACTGCGCCCCAGAATTTTGGTAAGTTTGGGCGCAGCGTTGATGTTGTGGCCCTTCTTTGTCCTGAAAGGGCGGTCACATCTGACGCATATTGAGAGTGTTCTGTTTATCGCGAGCACTATTTTGACTGCTGTGTTCTGGATATGGGCTGGCGTCGCATCCGCGTGGACGGTTGACTTTCAACGCCGGGGTAAACGAAGTGACTACAGCAATACGAGCGATACAGATTTCGGGGATGATGGCTGTTCAGATGGCAGCGACTCGGATGACAGCGACGGTGGCGATAGCGATGGTGGAGATGGCGACTGAATGACCGATCTATTCGAAGACACCCCCGCGCCGTCCAATTCCCCTGAATTCACCGTCTCGGAACTCTCCGGTGCGGTGAAAAAGGTCATCGAAGGCGAATTCGGCCTTGTCCGTGTGCGCGGCGAAGTTGGCCGAGTCAGCCGCCCCGCCTCGGGCCATCTCTATTTCGCGCTGAAAGATGACCGCGCCTCCCTCGACGCCGTGTCGTGGAAAGGCCAGGTCGCCAAAATGCAGGTCCGGCCAGAGGAGGGGATGGAGGTGATCGCCACCGGGCGGATGACCACCTTCCCCGGCCAGTCGAAATACCAACTGATCGTCGATGATGTCGCCCCGGCAGGGGCGGGTGCTTTGATGGCGATGCTGGAGAAACGCAAGACCGCGCTGGGGGCCGAGGGCCTGTTCGACCCCGCCCGCAAAAAGCCGATCCCCTATCTGCCGCAAGTGATCGGGGTCGTCACCTCGCCCTCAGGAGCCGTGATCCGCGACATCCTGCACCGCCTGCGCGACCGCTTCCCTCGCCATGTGCTGATCTGGCCCGTCGCCGTGCAGGGGCAGAACTGCGCGTCGGAAGTCGCCGCCGCCATCAAAGGCTTCAACGCCTTGCCCCCCGGCGGCCCGATCCCGCGCCCCGACCTGATCATCGTCGCAAGGGGGGGCGGCAGTCTTGAAGACCTCTGGGGTTTCAACGAAGAAGTGGTCGTCCGCGCCGCCGCAGCGTCAGAAATCCCGCTGATTTCCGCCGTCGGCCACGAAACCGACACCACCCTGATCGACTATGCGTCTGACCTGCGCGCGCCCACCCCCACCGCAGCCGCTGAACTGGCGGTTCCGGTGCGCCTCGACCTGATCGCCACTCTGGCCGACCTGACCGCCCGCCAATCGCGCGGCATCGCCCAAACCCTGCAACGCCGCGATCAACGCCTGCGCGACCTGACCCGCGCTCTGCCCCGGCTGGAAACCCTGCTCGCCACCCCCCGCCAACGCCTTGACACGGCAGGACAACGCCTCGGCGGAGCCCTCGGCATGGCGGCGGCGAAAAAACGCGGCACCTACGCCACCATCGCCTCCCGCTTGCGCCCCGAAGCCCTGCTGGCGCTGATCGCCCGCCGTACCGAGGCGCTGACCAATGCCAATTTGCGCCTGAACGACCGCACCATGCGCGCGCTGGAACGCAAACACGCCAGCTTCGATAAATGGTCTTCCCGCCTCGCCCCCGCGCTCACCCGTCTGATCAGCGACGCCACCCGCAAAACCGCCGAAGGCCGCATCAAACTGGCGCAACTCGACATCCGCCTGCAAACCGCCCCGATCCAACGTCTCGCCACGCTCAGCCAACGTCTCGACGCGCTCGACCGCACCCGCACCACGCTGGGCTACCGCGAAACCCTGAAACGCGGCTATGCGGTGGTGCGCGGCGACGGCCATGTTGTCACGACGAAAGCCGCCGCTGAAAAAGCCCAGACCCTAGAGATCGAATTCGCAGACGGTCGCGTTTCCCTTGGCCCACGTGCTGCGAAAAAATCCAAACCGGGAGGCCCCGAACAGGGCAGTTTGTTTTAAGCGCCTGCCAGAAGACCGAATTTCAAGCACGAAATTCGTAGCGCGGAACCGTACGAGCCTAAGTCTGAAATCAGAAGCATGGCTGCGACGACGGCCCCTCCGGGGGGAGTATTTCAAAAAGCGCAACGGCTTCAGGCTTGCTCTTTTTGAAATACTCGCGCCGCAGGCTTCTGCCGCTGCACCTCAACCCCAAGCTAGCCAATCCTTCCCCCGGCAGCGCCGCCTTGGGGGCCTCGATGGCCCCCAAGGCGGCCCCTGCCACAAGGTTAAACCCCAACCTGCGGCCCCATACAGCCCATCGGTCCTGCACTTTGCGCCACTTCGGACAGATCAGACCCCACGCCGTCGCCGATGAACTCGGCCTTCATCCCCGCGCTGCCCATGAAGAACAGCCAGCATTGCGGATCGTTCGGATCTTCATAGACAAAGCAAATCTGCGGCCCTTTGTCGTACCAATAGCCCTCGCGGCATTCATCCTCGGTGAAGGCCCAGACCACCTTGCGGTCCGGTTTATACTGCTCGGTGCCATACACCGTGCCGTCCAGCGCATAGGTCAGCGTCTTGCCCGTCACATAAGCCTCAAACGCCGCCGCCGTCATCGGTGGGCTGGGTGGGGCAAGGCTTGGCGGCACGAGGCTGGGCGGTGGCGGCGTTTCGGCGAAAACCGGGGCGGCAAAGGCAAGGAAGGCGAGGACGAGGCAATAGCGCATGACAATCTCCGTTGCCACGATCCTGCCCGCAGCCCGGCGAAAAATCCAGTGACAGCTTCGTGTCCGCTACTGCCAGCGCCTCAGATGCGGACGGATCGCGCGCTTCCAGAGCGGTGGGCAGAGCGCGATCATGCAGGCCAGCGGCAGTGGCCATGGCAGATGTGGCGCATCCTCGGCCCCCGGCAGCCGCAGGGCAGGGTAGGGACGGGCGGGATGCGCATGATGATCGGAATGGCGTGGCGCATTCAGCATGAAGGCCGAAGAAAACCAATGCGGCGCGTTCCAGCTGTGCCGGGCCGAGACCGGCTCCAACCGCCCATCCGCCTTCACTGCTCGCGTAAGCCCGTAATGCTGCACATAATCCGACAGCAGCAACTGGCTTTGCGCATGCGCCGCCAGCGCCGCCCAAGCCAATGCCCCCCAGATTCCGGCAATCGCAAAGCCCAACACCAGACAGAGCCCCGCGATCCCAATATACACCGCATAGGGATGCAGCCCCGCCGTGCCGCGTTGGCGCAACGCGGTCTCCGCCGCCCAACCGCGCCGGAAACTGCCCCCCCATGCCCGGATCAGGAACGCATAATACCCCTCACCCGAGCGGGCGGTGTTCGGGTCCTGCGCAGACGCCGCATGGTGATGATGCACCAAACGATGCGCCGAGGTGTGGTGGCCAAAAAGCAGCCAGCAATAGACCAGCGCGCCCAGCCGAAACAGCCCGCGCCCCGGACGGTGGATCAATTCATGCGCCGCCGGGTTCGCCACTTGGCCCAGCCACAGCCCCGCGCCGACAAACACCACCCCCCGTGCTGCCGCCGAAAGCCCGCTCTCCCCCGCCACCGCCCAAACGGCGGCAGGCATCAGCCCCAGCGCGCCCACAGCCAGCACCACCAGCAACGCATCCGCCGCCGGAAACTCCGCCCCTTCGGGCGCGTCGCCCAGAAACAGCCCATTGATCTGATCCAACAGCGCGGCGAGCAGCGTCATATAGACCAGCCCCGCCACACCCCACCCACCGCCCCACACCACACCTGCGCCAAACAGCACCAAAGGCAGCAGCGAGGCCAGCGCGAACAGCGCCATCGGCAAGGGACGTGAGGGTAAAGCTTGCATAAGGCGCAATCTAACAGGACAAATCACAAGGGCCAGAGCCAACAAGAGCCAGAGCCGAGGAGCCGCAGATGCCAGACGACCCACGCCTGCTGCTGATCCTCTTGGCCTTCCTCTGCTTCCTCACCTATTGGGTCATCTGGGCCGTACGTGATCAGGTCAGCCTGAGCGGAGCCGTGATCAAAACCGCATCGACAGGCCTGCTTGCCGTCGAGGCGCTCAGTTCTCCGGCGGGCAGTTTCCAGTTGATCGGCCTCGGCCTCGCTTTCGGCGCCTTGGGCGATTTCGCCCTGACCCGGCGCAGCCAAACCGCGTTTCTGCTCGGAATGGCCGCCTTTGCCGCAGGCCATCTCGCCTATGTCGCCGCGTTCTGGCTGCGTGCGCAGTGCATTGCCGAAAGCATGCCGCCTGCCACACCGTCAGGCCCAATCCTCGCCGCGCTGATCGGCCTCGCTCTGCTGCTTTTGTCCACCGAGATCTGGTTGGCCCCCCGCACCGGCCCCTTGCGCTGGCCGGTGCGGGGTTATGTCGTGGTGATCGGTCTGATGGGCCTCGCAGCCCTTCTGTTGCCGCCGCACCCCGAAAACGCCGGGGCCGCCGTGCTGCAAATCGGGGCCGCCCTGTTCATCCTCTCCGACCTGCTGCTGGCGCTGCGGCTGTTCGTATACCCCACCGGAAAGACAGCGCGTGGCCTGTCGCTTGCGCTTTGGCCCGCCTATTGGGGCGGACAAGCCCTGATTTTGGGCGGCGCGATGCTTTATTGGCGGCCCCTGGCCTCGTATTGCTAGGCTTTTGGCCGCACCCGCCCTTTTCCCGACCCGATAAATCCCTTAGGTGAAGGAAACCTAAGCCAAAGGCCCAAACCCATGTCCTTCTTCAAAAAGCTGAAAGACCGGATGTTCCGCTCCTCCGACAAGATCGGTGAGGGGCTGGAGGCGTTGGTGGCCGAGCCCGAAGCCACGCAGGTAGCCACGCCCGAGGTCAAACCCGGCCTGATCTCCCGCCTGATCGGCCAGTCGTCCGAACCCCGTCGCCTGCTCGACGACGCGATGCTGGAAAGCCTTGAAGAACTGCTGATCACCGCCGATATGGGCGTCGACACCGCCACCCGCGTCACCGCCAACATCGCCGAAGGCCGCTTCGGCAAACGCATTTCCACATCCGAACTGCGCGACGCGCTGGCCACCGAGATCGCCCGCATCATGGCCCCCGTCGCCCGCCCGTTGCCGCTCTACCCGCAAAAGCCGCAGGTCGTGCTGGTGGTCGGCGTCAATGGCTCCGGTAAAACCACCACCATCGGCAAACTCGCCTCCCAATTCAAAGCCGCCGGCAAATCCGTGGTGATCGCCGCAGGTGACACCTTCCGCGCCGCTGCGGTGGAGCAGTTGCAAGTCTGGGGCAGCCGCGCAGGAGTCCCCGTCTTGACCGCCCCCGAAGGCTCCGACCCCGCCAGCCTCGCGTTCGATGCGCTGACCAAGGCCCAAGCCGATGGCGCTGATCTGCTGCTGATCGACACTGCAGGCCGGTTGCAAAACCGTCAGGATCTGATGGAAGAGCTGTCGAAAATCGTCCGCGTCCTCCGCAAGAAAGACCCGACCGCGCCGCACAACACCATCCTCGTGCTGGATGCCACCACCGGGCAAAACGCGATCAACCAGGTTGAGATCTTCCGCAAGATCGCCGATGTCTCTGGCCTCGTGATGACCAAACTCGACGGCACCGCCAAAGGCGGCGTTCTGGTCGCTCTCGCCGATAAATTCGGCCTCCCCATCCACGCCATCGGCATCGGTGAGCAAATCGACGACCTCGCCCCCTTCGACCCCGATGATTTCGCCCGCGCCCTTGTCGGTCAACCCGACTAGGTCATCCTGTCTGCTCAAATATCCCGGGTGCCTATTGGTTTTGCCATTGGTTCAAGAAACCGATAGGCGGGGGCAGCGCCCCGGCGGGCGGCCCCAAGCGCAGCGTGAATAATGTCAAACTGGCTCGTCTCCATCGCAGGCACCCCGACTGGCCAGCACCTCGCCCTCGCGCTGGCGCTGCTGGCCGCTGTCCTGCACGCCCTTTTCGGCGCGCTGCAAAAGGGCAAGCACGACCCATGGCTGTCGCGCGCCGTCATTGACCTCACCTATGGCGTGATCGCCGCCCCCTTCGCCCTGTTCGTCGTGCCGTGGCCAGAGCCCCACATGTGGGCGGTCTTCGCCGGAGCCTTCGTGATCCACGTCATCTACAAACTGCTGCAAGCGATGACCTATGATCGCGGCGCTTACACCGTGGTCTACCCGGTTGTGCGCGGCACCGGCCCGTTGTTCACCGTCATCGGCGCGGGCCTCGTCTTTGGCGAAACCTACCACCCCCTGCAATGGTTCGGCGTCTGTCTGCTGGTCGCGGGCATCCTCGGTCTTGCCGTCTACAACCTGCGCCACCTCACAGCCGAGCGCGACACCCTCGTCTCCGCCCTATGGTTCGCGGCAGCCACCGGGGCTTTCGTCGCGATCTACACCACCTATGACGCTTGGGGCATCCGCGCCACTGCCGACCCGTTCACCTTCCTCGCATGGTTCTTCATGCTCGATGGCATCTTCATCCCCGCCCTGATGGCACGCCGCATTGCCGCACTTACCAAAACCCAAGCCATCCCCCTATTCAAACGCGGCTTGATCGGCGCCTTCGTCGCCTACTTTTCCTTCGGCTCGATCATGATCGCCACAAGGCTGGATCGCGTCGGCGAGGCGGCGGTGTTGCGCGAAACCTCCACCGTGTTTGCCGCCCTGATCGGCTGGTTGGTGCTGGGCGAAAAGGTCGGGCTTGTCCGCACTGGCCTGATGGCGCTGATTGCGTTAGGAGCGGTGGTGATGGAATGGGCGGGGTAAACCAATGGCCACGACGAATGCAAATCCGGCAAAACTGAACCCGATGGTCAAACTGGGCCTCGAACTCGGCCCCATCGTGCTGTTCTTCGCAGGCTTCCGGTTTTTCAAGGACAAAACCTTCCACCTCCTCGGCACCGATTATTCCGGCTTCATCCTGATGACGGCGATCTTCGTGGTGCTGATCATCGCCACCACCGGGATTCTGTGGAAACTCACCGGAACGCTGTCTAAAATGCAGTTGATGACGCTGATCCTCGTCATCGTCATGGGCGGGTTGTCGGTCTGGCTGAAAGACGAACGCTTCATCAAAATGAAGCCGACGTTGCTCTATCTCGCTTTCGGCATCACCCTTGGCATCGGCCTGTTGCGCGGCGAGTCCTACCTGAAACTGGTGATGGAAGAAGCCTTGCCGCTGCAACCCGCAGGCTGGATGATCCTGACCCGCCGCCTAACCGCCTTTTTCTTCGCCCTCGCGATTGCCAATGAAGTGATCTGGCGGATGTTCACCACCGAGACGTGGGTGACCTTCAAAACCTTCGGCCTGACCGCCGCGCTATTTTTGTTCTTCATCAGCCAAAGCGGTGTGCTTACACGCTATGCGGTGGAACCTGACGCGCCAACCGACAGCAACTGACCGCGCCGTTTCCGCGTTTTGGTTAACTGCCGTAAACTGACCACAATCCAGCCCAACCCCGGCCCGATTGCCCCTTGAGGACTGGCGCAGTCAACCGGGGGATGCAGAATGTTTGAGGCAACACTCGACGGCCTAGCGCAGTTTTTCCGCAGCTTTCGCCGCACCACGCCGTTTCCAGTTGAAATCCTGCTGCCCGGCCTGTTGATCCTGTTCGCATGGCCCTTGCTGCGGATCTGGCTCGACGACGCAAGCACCACCTTCATGGTCGCCTTTGTGCTGGGCATGGGCCTGCGTCTGGCGATGAAATCCCGGCTGATGATCACCCGCACCCGCGCGCATGTCTCCGCCCCCGTCACTGTCGCACTGATCTTGTTGGCAGGCCCCGGCGCCCTCGCTTTGTTAATCTGGTCCGCCGAACCCTTGCTCTGCCAACGCTTCCTCAGCCTGTATTTCGTCTTTGCCGCAGCGCTTTACATCATCGACGTGGTCGACAGCTCTTACGCCATCAACCGCTTCCGCTGGCCACAGCCGGAAATGCGCGGCACCGATGCGGTGATGACCCGCGTCATGGTGATCTATAACCTTGCCATGGTCTTGGCGAATGAGGTGCTGATCCAGCACACCTCGCAAACCACATGGCTCTTGTATTTCGGCCTGCTGCCCTTGGTGTCAAACCTGATCCGCACCGCCTTGGTCCGCACCGTGCAGGAAGCCTACGCCGCAGCTTAAACCCTCTGCGCGGGCCAAATCATCGGCCAGCGCCAGCCCGCCAGCAACCGTGACCACCTAGGATCGCGTCGCTCGGGCAGCGCAGTCCGCAACACCCCAAGCGGCAATGAGCCGTCCAAAATCGCCCGATACAGCCCCAAAGCCCCTGGCCGCAGATATGGCGACCAATGGCTGATCCGCGCCGGAGCCTCGGGCAATACATGGCCCAACCGCGCCAGCGCCGCCAAACTCGCAGGCTGATCCAACTGCACATCCAACCAATTCGCAGGCGTTTCCCGCAAGCCCTGCCCAATCGCTGTATCCAGCCCCGCGCCCGCCAACCACTCAAACAGAAAATCGAACAGATCATTCTCGCGCGTGGTGACATTGACCACCTGCACATTGCGCCCCGCAGCCGAACCCATCGCCCGCATCGCCGGACGCCGCGTTTCCGCCGCCGCCAGCAAAATCAACCGCCGCAGATCACCCGCCTCGGCATAGGGCAGGGCGGCCAATGCCACCCGCGCGCCCAAACTGTGGCCGACGACATCAAACGCCCGCCCCGGATCAAGGCATTGCACCAAAGCCGCCAGTTCCGCCAAAGCCCGCCCCGCACGCTTGGCCCGCACGCAAGCCCCCCAAAACCGCCCGCGCGCAGGCCAGCCAAAGCCAATCGCCAGCGCCCGCCCGCCGCTCAGGCCCAGATGCCGTGGCCAAGAGATCGCCGTCCAATCCTGCACCGGCGGTTGCACCGAGAAGATATGCGTGTGCGGGCAATTCCCGCCCCGCGCGCCGGGGGCAAAGCGGTAGCCGTGGATCATCACAACAACAGGCGCGCCTAAAGGCAACTTGGCCAGCGCCGCCGCCAAAGCGCCCCGGTCCACCCGCAACCCCGCGCGGCCCACATCGACTCGGAACACCGCCTGATCCGGCATGACAAAGCCTCCTCATGACGCCCGAAAGCTGCCATAAGGCTGCAACAAAGCCATGAACGCGGGGTTACAGCAGCGTAACGGTTACTTTTTCTTGCCCCAGAACTCCATCAGATCAAACTGAAACATGATCGTCGTCGGTTTGGTGCCACTCTGCAAAAACTGCGACTCTGCCTCAACCGTCAGCCCCGGCACGGGCAAAGGCACCGTCACCCCCGCACCCTCATCCAACAGCTTGATCTTATAACCGTCCAAACCCGGCACCGGCAGCCATTTGTCCTTGATCAGCCCGAACGCCATCACCCTTGTGTCGCGCACCGCCAAGATCGGCGCAATAAACGACCCTGCCACGATGACCGAGCTGGTGACGATCAGCGCTTTCTCTCCGGTCGGAGCCGCCTTCCACTCGCCCTTGAAAATCCCCCATTGCCGCTTGGCCTCGTCCTGCACGAGGCCGACCTGCTTTTGCACGATCTCCAGCTTGTAGACCGCATCCAGCACGTCCTTGGCCTCGCCCGCGTGCGGGGTCGCGGGGCCGGGATTGGGCGTGGACTGTGCAGCGGTCCCCGGCAACGGCACCAACCAGGCCGCAGGCGCACCCGCCACCGGGCCGACCACCACCGGGCGCAGCGTCGAAAGCTGCAACATCGGTGCCAACTCATCCCATTTCGGGGCCAGCATCGCCTCCATCCAGGCCCGCGCCGCCATCTTCGCCTCGATCTCGGCAATGATCGCTTGGGTCTCGGGCGAAAGCGTCAGCTTGCCCGGCATCAAATTCATCGGTTTAGGCTGATAGCCATATCCTGACATCGGAATCACCTCGTGGAAAAATATGCGATAATCCGGTCAGCCTACGCCCTTTTTACCGCAATGCGCGCAAAATCCAGCCAGCCCCGTTGACCTTGGCGATCCCCCGCGCTATGCCCCGCCCCGTGGTGCTTTATTCCGAATTGCGGGCCACGTTAAACATTCCGCTAAAGAGGGTCCGGGTCATCAGCCCCGAAGCCCTTTGGTTTCGGGGTTTTTCTTTGGACCGGAGGGTCTTCGCCATGACCAAAGACTGGAAAACGCGCACCAAACTGGTGCATGAGGGGTCGCGCCGCAGCCAATATGGCGAGATGGCCGAGGCGATCTACCTCACCCAAGGCTTCGTCTACCCCACCGCCGAATCCGCCGAGGAACGCTTTATCAAAGCCGGTGACGACGAGTTCATCTACGCCCGCTACGGCAACCCGACCACAAGGATGTTTGAAGAACGCATCGCGGCGCTGGAAGGCACCGAAGACGCCTTCGCCACCGCATCGGGCATGGCCGCAGTGAACGGCGCGCTCACATCTATGCTGCGGGCGGGCGACCATGTGGTGTCGTCGAAAGCCCTGTTCGGGTCGTGCCTCTATATCCTCGAAGAAGTGCTGACCCGCTACGGCGTCAACGTCACCTTCGTTGACGGCGCTGACCTCGACCAATGGCGCGCGGCCTGCACCCCCGCCACCAAAGCGGTGTTCTTTGAGAGCATGTCGAACCCGACCTTGGAGTTGGTCGATATCACCGAAGTCTCAAAAATCGCCCATGCCGTCGGGGCTTTGGTGGTTGTCGACAACGTCTTCGCCACGCCGGTGTTCAGCCGCGCGGTCGAGCAAGGCGCGGATGTCGTGGTCTATTCCACCACCAAACACATCGACGGCCAAGGCCGCGCCCTGGGCGGCGTGATCTGCGGCACCAAAGACTTCATCCGCAAGGTCGCCGAGCCGTATCTCAAGCACACGGGCGCTGCGATGAGCCCCTTCACCGCGTGGATCATGCTGAACGGCATGGCCACCTTGGATCTACGCTGCCGTGCGATGGCGGACTCTGCGCTGAAAATCGCCGAAGTGCTGTCCACCGATGACCGCATCTCGAAAGTGATCTTCCCGGCACTGGCGTCGCACCCGCAGCATCAGCTTGCGATGGCGCAAATGGGCTCAGGCGGCACCTTGGTGACGTTTGACATCAAAGGCGGCAAAGACGCCGCGTTCAAATTCTGCAACGCTTTAGAAATCATCAAGATTTCCAACAACCTAGGCGATGCGAAATCCATCGCCACTCATCCCGCCACCACCACCCACCAGCGCCTGCCGCAGCCGCAAAAAGACGCTTTGGGCATCACCCCCGGCCTGATCCGGCTGTCGGTCGGGCTTGAGGATGTGGATGATCTGATCAGCGATCTGCAAACCGCGCTGAGCGCGATCTGACCGAAACGGCGGGGCGCACAGCCCCGCCGAACCAGCCAAATTCGGTATTGTTATTAATCCAATGTCGCCTTTCGCGCGTATTGCTTCGGACAGGCTTGGGAAATCGGGACAATTCCCCTATATTCTGACTCTGCGACCAATCTGGGGAGCGCTGCCATGAACATTCACATGATCGGCCTTGAGGAAAAATCGGGTCTTGATCAACGCCCCGGCCGTGCCGAGGCGGAAGCTGCTTTGGCGACCCTGCGCGCTTGGGCGCAGCGGGCCTCTGATGCCGAGATCGCAGGCCTCGCGCCGGGCGCAGCCGCGCTGGTGGGCGAAGCCTATCCGGTTTTGTCGCGCGAATATCCTGCCGATTTTGTGGTGTCCGACGCCTATAAAGACTCGATGCCCGATCTGCAAAACGGCCCCGCCAGTCTGATCGTTGGTGCCAAACAGATCATCCAGCATGTCGGGATTTCCAACTTCCGCCTGCCGATCCGCTACCGCACGCGGGATAACGGCCCCTTGACGCTGGAAACCTCGGTGACCGGCACCGTGTCGCTGGAGGCTGAGAAAAAAGGCATCAACATGAGCCGCATCATGCGCTCGTTCTATGCCCATTCCGAGCGGGATTTCTCCTATCAGGTGATCGAGCACGCGCTGGAAGATTACCTGAAAGATCTGGGCAGCTTCGACGCCCGCATCCAGATGCGGTTTTCCTTCCCGGTGAAGGTGGAGTCCTTGCGCTCTGGCCTGTCCGGCTGGCAGTATTACGATATCGCGCTGGAATTGGTCGACAAAGCCGGGGTGCGCAAACGCCTGATGCACCTCGATTTTGTCTATTCTTCGACGTGCCCCTGCAGCTTGGAACTGTCCGAACACGCCCGCCAAACCCGTGGGCAGATGGCGACCCCCCACTCGCAACGCTCCGTCGCGCGGATTTCAGTGGAGCTTGTGGGCGACAAGTGCCTGTGGTTTGAAGACCTGATCGACCTCGCCCGCAAAGCCGTGCCGACCGAAACGCAAGTGATGGTGAAGCGCGAAGATGAGCAGGCTTTCGCCGAGTTGAACGCCGCAAACCCGATCTTCGTCGAAGACGCCGCGCGCAGCTTCTGCCAAGCGCTGCAGCAAGACAACCGCATCGGCGATTTCCGCATCGTGGCGAGTCACCAAGAAAGCCTGCACAGCCACGATGCGGTGTCGGTGCTGACCGAGGGCGCGACCTTTGCCGCCGACAGTCTGGACCCGAAGCTGTTCGCCAGTTTGTATCACGTCGGGTAAGGCGCGGTGGGTTTCACCCACCCTACGAAGCCAAAACCAATGCCGCAAACTGGAGAACCCGGTTTGCGGCATTGATGTTTTCAAAGATGAGTATTTTCAAAAGAGCAAATCCTAAGCCGTTGCGCTCTTAGGTCATCCTCTGCGCAAAAATATCCCCGCCGGAGGCATCCAACATCACCAACTGCGCGCGGGGCGAAAAGCTAAAGCTTCCTTAACGCCCATGCCGTAACCCATTGAATCTCCACGCGTGCACCCTTTGTCCACGCGTGGACACACCCTTGTTCACTCCCAGCAAGACACCAGAACCGTCATCCCCACCCCCGCCGCATTCAAAGCGTCAGGGCTGGCCAGATCCGCTGAAGTGGCCGGGCTGACAACTACCCCCGCCGCTGTCAAAGCCTGCGCGATCACCCCGGCTTGGGCTGCAAAAGCCACCCCATCCGGCAGCAGTTTCGCCCCCTTCACCGCAGGCGGCAGCAGCATCCCCAGCACCGCCCCGGTGCCGTCCAGCACCGGCCCGCCCGCATCACCCGGCAGCACCGGAGCCGCCAGCCGCGACAACCCCGCCTCGCCGCTCAACCCCTTCTCCTCCTCCAGCGTGCCAAAGGTCAGCACCGGCGCGGGCAGCTTATCCTCGTAAGAATAGCCCGCCACCGCGATCTCCGATCCCAGCCGGATTGCGCCGCTGGAAAACCGCGCGAAAGCCTGCGGGGCGAGCGGTGTGATCGGCTGCAAAATCGCCACTCCCGTGCCCGCATCCTGCGCCACCACCCGCGCCTCGGTCGCGTGATCAAGCGTCACCCGCCCACATTGCGCCACCGCTTCAACCGTGGTCACGACAGTCCCGGCGGCATCGACAAAGAACCCCGAGCGCGACAGCTTCGGCAGCTTCACTTCCATCCCCGCCAGCAACCCCGACCGGGTAGCATCATCCATCGGCACCAAGCCGGGGTCCAAAGCCTTGTCACCCACGCCCCGGAAGCTGGATTTCAACGCGGGCAAGATCCGGCTCATCCGCTCCGCATCCGTCGGGTTCCAGACCACCAGATAACCCTTCACCATGCCATTCTTGACCTCGGCATAGGCATAGCTTTGCACGGTGCTCGACGCCGCATTGATGGTGAAGCTTTTCTCTGACTTGCTACGCTCGCCCTCGGCAGGCACCACTTCCAAGGTTTGCAGAATATCATACAACCCCGACAGGCTGTCCTGATTGCCCGGTTCGGAAATCAGGATCACCTTCAGCCCCGAGCCGTTCTTTTCATTATAATGTACGAAGGGCGGCTCGTAGTGATCGAACTGCACCAAGGCCAGCGGCAGGGTAATCTCGATCCCGGCTTCTGGTTCGGACACCGAGGCAAAACCAAACTCTGCCTGATCGGCCTGATAATTCGTCACCAAGGTCGCGCGCTGCTTCGTGGTCAGCACCCCAGTGGCCTCAAACCCGTTCGCCTCTTGCCACGCGGCCATCGAGTTGCGGGTGCCGGGGCCAAACGCGCCATCAATGCCGCCGTCGTAGAAGCCATACCACGCCATCGCGGTTTGCAGCGCCTTGCGGCCATCCGCATCCAACTCGGCCTCGGAAGCCTTCGCCTCACGCACGGTTTCCTCGGCGGGCATCACTTCGATGACCGGAGCCACCGCCTGGATAGCCGGATCAACCACCACCGGATCAACCTGCGGCTGGCGGGCAATCGCGCCCACCGGCCAGAACTGCTGGCGATGCGTGTCGCCATCCGTCACGAAGCTGTCGCGCGGGATCGCGCCGCCGCTGCGCAGATCAGCCAGCGCGCCTGCGGCGGCTTCTGGCGCATAGGGCCCCAGCACAATCGCATACCAGCCTGACGCAAGTTGGTATCCTGACACATTCGGAAACTCGGCGGCGTAATCGCGCGCACGACCCTCGGCCTCGGTCAAACTCGGCTGCGCTTCCACCTGCACCCAAGCTTGCTGTTGCGCCATCGCCATCGGGCTAAACCCAAGCACCGCCAGCAGCGCCAGCAAAACCATCCGAAGTCTCATAGAACCGTCCAATCTCGTTTTTCGCAACGCAGCCATCATTGTGGCGAACCTAGCAGAGCACCCCGCAGATGCACGCGGTTTCCACCCTCAACACACGCCTTGCATTGACCCTTGGCTGCCTCTTGCCTATGCAGTGGCAACATTTCAAGAGGTCCGTCATGGCTGATGCCCCCAAAGCCCCCCGCAGCTTTCAGGAAATCATCCTGCGTTTGCAGAATTACTGGGCAGCGCAGGGCTGCGCCGTGTTGCAGCCCTATGATATGGAGGTGGGTGCTGGCACCTTTCACCCCGCCACCACCCTGCGTTCACTGGGCTCAAAACCCTGGGCCGCCGCCTATGTGCAGCCCTCGCGCCGCCCGACTGATGGGCGCTATGGTGAAAACCCCAATCGCCTGCAGCATTATTATCAATATCAGGTGATCATCAAACCCTCGCCGCCCGATCTGCAAGACCTTTATCTTGGCTCGCTGAAAGCCATCGGCATTGATGCCAGCCTGCATGACATCCGCTTTGTCGAGGATGATTGGGAATCCCCCACCCTCGGCGCTTGGGAGCTTGATCTGCCCCGCACCATCGAGAACGTCGTACGCCTGGGACACATCAAGTACGTGACGGCGGGCGAGATCGTCCTCGACAAGGGTGTCGTTCCACTGGAGCCTGGCTCGGTCGTTGTCCACTGCGCCGCGTCCGGACTCCAGTACCCGCCGCTGGTTCCCCTATGGGGTCAGGACAAGATCAGGCTGCAGACGATCCGTGTCGGGTTCCCCTGCTTCTGTGCAGCGCTCGCCGGCTACGTGGAAGCGACTCGCGACGACGACCGGGAGCGGAACCGACTATGCCCGCCCAACACCCTTCCCGACGACCCCGCCAACTGGGCGCAGATGCAGGTTCGTGGAACCCTCGCGACGCGCGCATACGGCGCCGAACCAGACATCTCCGCCTGG
>CAYLYV010000008.1:0-9675 GCA_964387655.1 uncultured Cypionkella sp.
CGTAAGCGTTCGCTGGACAGCACAATTGCGTCAGCTTGCTGGCTTGAAGTTCCACGGCAGCAGGTCGTCGAGGCGGCTTTGAGGGTGGCCGTTGGCGATCGCGGTCAGGGTGGCCTTGAGATAGGCGAAGGGCTCGATGCCGTTGATCTTGCAGGTTTCGACCAGCGAAGCGATGCGGCCCCAGGCGACGCCGCCTTCGTCATGGCCGGCGAAGAGGGCATTCTTGCGATTGAGGGCTATCGGGCGGATCAGGTTTTCAACCCTGTTGGAATCGATCTCGACGCGGCCGTCGGTCAGGAAGGTTTGCAGCCCTTCCCAGTGGTTATGGATGTAGGTCAGCTTTTCGCCGAGCCGCGATTTGCTGGAGATCTTGCGGCGTTGTGCCTGAAGCCAGTCGCCGAAGGTGGCCACCAGCGGCGCGGTGCGGGTCTGACGGGCAGAGAGGCGCTGACCGGGGGAGATGCCGCGGATGTCGGTCTCAACAGCATAGAACTCGGCGATGCGGCGCAGGCCTTCGGCGGCGATTTCCGATCCGTCGCGGTCGAAGACCTCTTTCAGTTTGCGCCGTGCATGCGCCCAGCAATGCGCCACCCGAATGGGTGCGCCGCCCTTGCGGGACGGTTTGGTCAGGCGGTTGTAGCCTGTATAGCCGTCGACCTGCAGGATGCCGTCGAAGCCGATGAGGAAGGTTTCAGCATTCTCGCCCGCGCGGCCGGGGGCATAGAAGTAGACCACGCCGGGCGGGTCCTCACCGCCCCACGGCCTGTCATCGCGGGCCAGCGCCCAAAGGTATCCGGTCTTTGTCACACCGCGCCCCGGATCCAGCACCGGGGCAGTGGTTTCATCCATGAACAGCTTGGACGAGCGCTTCAGGTGGTCGGCCAGCCGGTCGACGATGGGCTTCAGATGGAACGCGGCCTTGCCGACCCAATCGGCCAGCACAGCGCGGTGCAGATCAAGACCCGCCCGTGCCAGGATCTGGCTCTGGCGATATAAGGGAAGGTGGTCCGCATATTTGCTGACCAGAACATGAGCGAGCGTCGCTTCTGTTGGCAGGCCACCCATGATCAGGTGGGAGGGTGCCGGGGCCTGGGTCACCCCGTCGGTGCAGGCGCGGCAGGCATATTTCGGGCGCAGGGTAACGATCACGCGCAACTGGGCCGGCACGATGTCCAGCCGTTCACTGCGGTCTTCGCCGATCTTGTGCATGACACCGCAGCCACAGGGGCAGATCAGGCTGGCGGGCTCGATGACCTCTTCTATGCGTGGAAGCCCCGCGGGCAGATTGCCGATGGTGCGCTTTGGGGCAGGCCTGGATGTCCCGTCCCCCGCCTTGGCGGCGCGCGTTTCCTTCTCCGCGTCGACCTCCGCCAGTGCGATGGACAGATCCTCAAAGGCCAGCTGACGTTCATCTTCAGACAGCCTTTCCGAGCGTTTGCCATGCAGGGCGTGGTTCAATTCGGCAATCAGATGTTCTTGCCGACGGGTGATTTCCGTCAGCGCCGCCACCGTTTCCATCAACGCCAGCACCGCCGCACGCTGCACGGCCGGTATGGCGGAAAGGTCGATGGCGGGGGCACTCTGCATGGGCTGGACCTACCATAAAACCCCAGCAAAAACACGCCAAACCAAGCGGTTGATTCACTCTGCCGCAGCCGGCGGGCGCGCCTCCAAAGCCTTGACCTTGCGCCAATCAAGCCCGGCAAACAGTGCCTCGAACTGGGCATGGTTCAGCGCCATCACCCCATCCGTAATGGCGGGCCAGGTGAAGGTCGCATCTTCCAGGCGCTTGTAAGCCATCACCAAGCCAGTGCCGTCCCAGAACAAAAGCTTCAGCCTGTCCGCCTTGCGCGAGCGGAACACAAACACCGTGCCAGTAAACGGGTCCTTGCGCAGCACAGACGACACCAACGCCGCCAACCCGTCATGACCCTTCCGGAAGTCGATCGGTTGCGTCGAGACCAGAAACCGCACCCGGTTCGAGGGAAGCATCATGACGACGGCCCGATCGCCCGCACAATCTCGGCAATTCTGGTGGCTGTCGTGACAACGTCCAGCCGGATCGTCACCCGGCCCACGGCGATCTCGATGGGTCCTAAGGGCTGCGCCTCTGACTGGCACGGCCGCTCAGGACACGCCGGCACAGGCGCTGCATGTCCATCCGACAGCACGAGAGGTGCAAAGCAAAAGCCGTCATCCTCCATCACAGGCAGAACCAACTTCCCGTCCCGCGCCCGACCACGCCATTCCGACAAATGGTTCGCCCGAAGTCCATACCGCGCCGCAACCGCGTTCACCGTCACGCCAGGCTTCAGGCTTTCTGCAACGATCTGCGCCTTGACCTCGTCCGGCCACCGCTTCTGGCCATTGGCCCGTATCTCCACCCCGTAGTCCCTGAGAAACTCCACCGTAGTCGCCATCGCGAAACTCCTGCCCCGATCTCTGTCAGCCGTGGAGTCGCAGGTCAGGCGAAAACTGGGAAGGTGCCGTCCAGGAAACGCTTACATAGGAACACGGTTTCCGGCGCGATCATCGTAACGCCATTCTCCAGCGCGTGCGTTCTGGCGCGACGCTGAAACGCAGCCTCGGCCGCGGCAAGTTCGGCGCGCGAATTCACACCGAGCGCTTCATCCACCTCGCAGAGCACGATGCTACAGTCTTTGCCTTCCGAGCGAGCGTGGCCGACAACATCGGTCAGAAAATACTCTTTTCGAAAGTTGTCATCTGAGAGTGCCGGAAGCCAACGTCTTGCATCTGCCGTGTCAAACGCCATCACGCCGGAATTGCACAAGGTAACGGCTGCCTCGGCCGCGCTGGCGTCGCCTGACTCGACAATACGTTCGAGGCCGCCATCTTCATTGCGTATCAAGCGGCCATAGCGGAACGGATGCGGCGTCTCAAAACCAAGCACAGCCACCCGCCCCGGAGCCGCGACGAGTTTGCTCAATGTCTCCGGGCGGGTCAGCGGCGTGTCGGCGTAAAGCACCATGATCCGCCCCTCGAACCCAACCAAAGCGGAAAGAGCGCACAAGGCGGCATTGCCCGTACCGCAAGCGCGCGGCTGAACCGCGATGAGTACTTCGGGATTAAGCTTGCGTGCAGCGGCGGCAACCTCTGTGCCATCGGCGCTAACCACCACCACACATCGCTGCGGTGCAAGGGCCTCGGCGGTGCGCAGGGCGTGACGCAGAAGCGAGGCGCCGGCGAGCTTGTGCAGTGGCTTTGGGCGGTTTGAATTCATCCGCCCCCCCGTGCCTCCGGCAAGTATCACGATGGCAAGCGGACGTCGGGGTCGTTCGAACATCTTATCCTCCCACGAATAGGCAAAAGCGGCGCGGTGACGGTCTTGGAAATGGGGCGGTCTTGGAAATCTCTCAAATGGCTTAGAGTGCGGGCGGGCTGGTAGGCTGGTCAATGATGCCGATGCCAGAGGGGCGAGCAATCCGACGGCAGAACCCGTAAAGACCGCCCGGCATCATTTCGTGTTATTGCAGGGCCAAAGTGGCGGGTGGCGGAAGATCGGCGTCAGGTGCCATCCATGCAGTAAACGGCGCAGCATCTGTTGTCCGTTTGACCTCAATCACGTCGCCGGGTTCGATCTTGCTGTCCAAGCTTGCAGGTTCGGGTGTTTCGGCATCGCTGTGAAAAACCGTGATTTGCGGAATCTCTGCCCCTTCTGCCAGGCTCACCGGTGCGACCCCCATTTCGCGCAGCCTTTCATCGGCGGCAATGAGCCGGGCACGCTGCTGTGCCGCATCAAGTCTGGCGTTTTGCAATTCATCGAGCAGATCAAGGCGTCGCTGCTCTGCTGCCCGCTCGCTCTCGCGCGAGATGTCGTTGCGCTGGCGTTCGAGCTGCATGAGGCTGACTTGGGTTTGCAGACGGCGTGTGGATGAAAACAGCGCAGCACTGCGAAAGTCTTGCAGTCGCGCCGTTGTCAGGATGCCCTTTTTGATGGAGTTTGTCGCTTCCGTCAGAGCATCAGCGTCGGTCTGCTCAACTGCTTTTTCGACCTCGAGCTCTTTGCGCATCACATCAGCCTGACTTTCGATCTGTTCCAGCTGCGCGCTGAGAAACCCGCTTTCATTCTGAAGGTTTTTGGTCCGCGTTTCGTAAATATCCGACTCAAGCCGTAGGAAATTTTCGATTGCATCATCCTGCTCTGGCGCAGCGGGCCAAGCAGTGCGATCAAATTCCACATCTTCGCCTAGTTCTTTTTTCAAACGCCAGACACGCGCGCTGGCCGCAACGGCGGCATTCCAGGCCACCGAATAATCAGAACGCAGCGCCGACGGGTTGTATCCGGGCGTAATGGGAACCACCGAGATCACCCCACCGGATGCGGCGATCACTTGCCGAACGGTCATTCCCGGTCGGAACGGACGCTCGCCCGGCTGAGTGACATCGCCACTGACAAAGACTGGTCGATACTCGACCACCGAAGCGGACACTTCGTCATACTCCACCACCCGCGTCACCTGACTGCCATCGGGCAGAAATATCGTGCGCAGGCGACTGGAGAGTGTGGCTCCGATCCGGTCGCGGATTTCTGAGATCGGTCGTCCTGCAGCCTTGATGACGCCGACCCCTGGGAAGCTCAGGCTGCCGTCGATCTGGATCGCTGCACGTGTGCCCAGTTCAGGCATGCCAGTCACAGAAAACTCGATCACATCGCCCGCCTGAAGCCGGTATTCTTGCGCGATTGCGGCGACACTGCAGGCTGCAATCGAGATCGCAACTGCAGCGCATAGATGAGATACCCGCTGCAGGGCTGGACGGCGGCAGGCAGTATCATGTCGCATAATTGGCCTCTTGGCGTACACGACCTTCTTGGAACTGGCTTCTCCACCACGCCACTGTGCGCTTCATTCCCTCGGTGAACTCGACTTGAGGTTTCCAGCCAGTTGCCCGGTTGAAGCGGGTGGAATCGGCGAGCAGTTCTTTTACTTCGGATTTGGGCGGACGCAGCCGACCGACCTCCTGCACAACCGGTTTGGTGCAAGAGGTCAGTTTCAGCACCAGATCGACGACATCCTTCACAGTTACCGCCGCCCCGGAGCCCGCATTATATGGCACTCCAAACGAGATCGAGCTGGCGCTGCCCGCCGCGAGGAATGCTGCTGCGGTGTCTTGCACATAGGTAAAGTCGCGGATCGGCGTCAGATCACCGACGCGGATCGAAGTTACTTCAGGATCAAGCGCCTGACGCAGGATCGTCGGGATCACTGCCCGCTCACTTTGGCGCGGGCCAAAGGTGTTGAAGGGTCTTAGGATGACAACCGGAAGATCATGCGTGCGCGCAAAGGCCTCGGCAAGCATATCGGCACCGATCTTGGTGGCAGAATAGGGCGACTGCCCCTGAAGCGGGTGCGTCTCGGCGATGGGCACGGTGATGGCTGTGCCATAGACCTCACTGGTAGAGGTGTGCACGACGCGGCGCACATCATATTCACGGGCCGCTTCCAGCACGTTCAGAGTGCCCAAGATATTGGTATCCACATAGGACTGCGCTGCGGCATAGGAATGAGGGATCGCAATCAATGCGGCCAGGTGGAACACCGTATCTTGCCGCGAGATCAGCCGCCGCACCAGCGCGGCGTCGCGCACATCGCCGCGGATTACATTCATCTGCGCGCGCGTAGCCTGCGGCAATCGGTCGATCCATCCCAGCGAGTCAAAAGAGTTATAGAGACAGAGCGCTGTCACATTCGCTTCTGCCTCGACCAACCGCTCGACCAGATGCGATCCAATAAAGCCATCTGCTCCGGTTACGAGCACATTGCGCCCCGAATAGTTGCATGCGTTGAGGTGCAGAAAGCTGGTCATCATCGATCCTTTCATTCCCCGGCTATGACGATATCCATTTTCCGGGCGCCGTCTTTCCGAGCGCCGTCGGATGGTTGGGATGCGGCGGGCATCAGCTCCAACTCTGGCACCTTGCCAAGCACTGCAAGGATGCCGCGTCCCATCCACAAGATATCGCTCCAGATCGTGCGCCGAGAGTAATAGGCCAAATCAAGCGCTGCTTTTGCGGGAAACAGGGTCTCGCGGTAAAACTGCACCGGGTCTTGACCGGCAGGATAAAGGCAACATTCATTGCGAAATGCCACCTGGCTGGGGCCGAAGATCCCGGGGCGATATTGCAACAACGGCAGCTCACGTGCGGTGAAAGCCTCGGCAAAAGCCATGCTTTCCGGCCTTGGCCCGACGATGGCCATATCTCCGCGGATGATATTAAACAGCTGCGGCAACTCATCCAGCTTTGTGCTTGCAAGAATGCCCCCTAGCCGGGTCATGCGGCTGTCATGCTTCATGGTCAGCGGACTGCCTCCCGCCGAGGTGGGGTGAAACTTGCGGAATTTATACATCTGAAACGTGCGCCCGCCCCGTGCAATGCGGGTTTGCGCGAAGAAGATCGGAAAGCCTGTGTCGATCACGATTGCAATCATGATCAGCAACAGCAGCGGGCTCAGGGCGACGAGGCCCACAGACGCAAGGACCACATCAATCACGCGCCCGACAGAGAGACTTTGAAATACAGGAAATCGCGACATTTTGGTTCATCCATAATTGGGTGCAAATGCATTTTCGAGGGCGTTTTCAAGGGTATTCACGACGAGTTCGACATCCGAATCGTCCATTTTCGGGTGAAGCGGCAGCGTCAGCTCGCGCCGATGAAATTCCTCGGTCAACGGCAGGTGTAGCCCCGGCGCGCGCTGGCGGTAATACGACAGCGTATGAACGGGCGGATAATGGATCGTCGTTTGAACGCCAGCCAGGTGCATTTCGGCGGCGGTCCGATCGCGATTGGCACCCACAGGCAACAAGATGGGCATGATGTGATGCGCTGAAAGACCGCTTTGGGGCCGCGGCACGACGAACCCCTCGTAGCGGTTCTCCAACCGGGCCAGCAACGCGCGATACTGCGCAACAAGCGCTGCGCGCCGGGTATTCATCGCTTCGAGGCGGGAGAGTTGCACGAGGCCGATCGCTCCGCGAATCTCATCCATGCGATAGTTATATCCCAGCATGTCGACATCATAATGCGGCGTGCGCGCGACGAGGCGCTGCATCACACTGCGCGTCATGCCATGACCACGCATTTGGCGCACGCGCTCAAGCATTTCAGGATTGTGCATCAGCACCATGCCGCCTTCTGCCGTTGTCATGTTCTTGTTGCCGTAAAAGCTGAAAGCACTTCCGTCGCCATAAGAGCCGACGCCAGCCACGCCGACGGCATGTGCCGCATCCTCGATCAACAACAAACCATGCCGGGCGGCCAAGTCGCGCCACATCCGCCTTTCGGCCATATGCCCCGCATAATGCATGAGCATGATCGCTCGGGTGCGGGATGTGATTTTGGCCTCTGCCTGCGCAATCGACATCAGCGGATGCTGAAGCGCTTCGATATCGACGAGGACCGGCTCGGCCCCAACATAAAGGATAGCGTTGACCGTTGCCACAAAGGTCAGCGACGGAGCCAGAACCTCGTCGCCGGGACCGATCCCGAGCGCTTTTAATACCAAATGTAGACCAGCGGTGCAGGAATCCACGGCAACGGCATCCGCCACGCCATGAAGTTCGGCGAACGCGCGTTCAAAAGTCCGCACGCGTTCACCTAGTGTGATCCAGCCGGATTCTAGCACTGCCATCACCGCGGCACGCTCCTCCGGGCCGAGAACCGGCTCAGCAACGAGCAACATGAAATACCTCTCGATAACTGTTAGAACTTCAAAGTTCGGCAATATTTTTAGGATCTAGCCCTGATCATGACCCCCCAGGCAGCCTGACTAAGCCACGAATTCCATGCGTTCATGCGCTGGTGCCTCGTCATCCCAACTCAGTGTCTGGGCGAGCTGAAAATCTTCGACCCGCCCGATATCGAGCCACAGCCCCGCATGGGAATAAGTTTGCAGACGTTCGCCCCGGTTGAGCAGGCAAAAGGCGAGATCGTCAAACCCAAATGGAATGCCATTGGGAATATATTTAAAGACTTCGGGCTCCATGCAATAAATGCCCATGCTCATTTGGTTGGTAAACGAGGGCTTTTCCTTAAAGCTCGTAACGCGGCCGTCGCACGATTCGATCACGCCGAAATTCATCAACGTCTCACGTTGCGCGGTTGCAACAGTCACGATGGCACCGCTGCGCTTGTGACAAGCCGAAAAGGCTCCAATGTTTAGATCTGTTAAAATGTCGCCGTTGATCACCATGAAGGTCGAATCCAGCTCTGCCTTCAACATCGAGATCGGCCCGATCGTTCCAAGCGGTTCTTTCTCGTCCGTGTAGGTGATCTTCATATCCCACTGGTGGCCATCGCCGCAGAAGCTTTTGATCAGATGGCCGAGATAACCCGTTGTGATATAAATTTCGCAAACGTCATTGCGGCGCAGCCATTTTATCAACATTTCCAAGACGGGTTTGGACTGAATCGGCATCAATGGTTTGGGCAGAACCATTGTATATGGACGCAGCCGAGTTCCCTTGCCGCCGCACTGGATAACCGCCTTCATCTTTTGCCTCCCCCAGAGAAATCTAAATAAAATTCACGTCATTTGGAATCGCTTGCCTGTCGCGGTAACTGCATAGTTGTGTAACAAATCCGTAACATATCGTAGCCAGAATGAGACCCCAAGCGAGGTCAATAAGGGATGAGCGCAAAAGGGTTAACCGCGATGCCCCTTTGGTGCCAAGGCCCGCGAAGCGAAAGCGTGGTTGCAAAGACCAATGTCTGAAAGTGGGGTGCGCGTTGCTGATCTGGCTGAACGAGCAGATGACTGGCGCGCAGCGGTTGGGTGGTCGCCGCAGATACACCAAGATGTTGCGAGGCTCGTCCATGCAGAACAAGCACCGCTGGCCGTTTCTCGACCAGCGGTGGCTATGATTGCAGAGCGTAGGCGCGACCGTTCCCCAGCCTCGTGAGAGGGCCAAACATGGGGGACGGCTTGGTCGGTTTGGCGGACCTACCCGCGATATTGGGGGCATCCGATTACTGAAATGATTTCAGCGCCTTAGACGATGAAGAAATCGAGGTTGGTCACTGCAAGGTTTGGATTGAGCGTTGCAAACTGCACACCTGCGCCAGAGCCATTACCGTCGGCGTCGAAGAACACCTTGCCAGTGTCGGTCTCGTAGATGATGCGGTCGGTGGAATCTGCCGCCAAGCCACTCGTATTGGCGCGGAAAGCATCGGCCGAGAGCACGCCTTCGGTCAGTCCAGTAAAGAACGCATTGTCCAGTCGCATAGTATCGTCGACAACGTTGAAATCGGTGATCCGATCAACATTGTTTATGTGCAGCAAGCTGTTGAACACGAACGAATCTGCGCCGGTTCCGCCCGTTAAGATGTCATTGCCCGTTCCGGCGCTGAGGATATTGGCCAAAGCGTTGCCCGTCAGTCGATCGTTGCCGCTGCCCGAAGCGATATTTTCGATATTGAGCAGGGTGTCGATGCCTTGGCCCGTGACTTGCGCCCCGGTCAGCGACAGATTCACCGTCACATTGGAAATTCCGTTGTAGATGGCAAAGTCGCTGCCCGCCCCACCCTCGATCAGATCGTTGCCAGCGCCTCCGTTCAAATTGTCATTGCCAGCGCCGCCGTAGAGCGAGTCATTGCCCACTCCGGCGCTGAGGATATTGGCCAAAGCGTTGCCCGTCAGTCGATCGTTGCCGCTG
>CAYLYV010000008.1:9775-56569 GCA_964387655.1 uncultured Cypionkella sp.
GCTGAGGATATTGGCCAAAGCGTTGCCCGTCAGTCGATCGTTGCCGCTGCCCGAAATGATATTTTCGATGTTGAGCAGGGTGTCGATGCCTTGGCCAGTGGCTTGCGCCCCGGTCAGCGACAGATTCACAGCCACATTGGAAATTCCGCTGTAAGTGACAAAGTCGCTGTTCGCCCCACCGTTGATCAGATCGTTGCCAGCGCCTCCGCTCAAATTGTCATTTTCAGTGCCGCCGTAGATCGAGTCGTTACCACCGTCACCCATAATAATGTCGTTGCCAGCGCCACCAGCCACAGTGTCATTGCCGGCATAACCATGAAGGCTGTCATTGCCGCCGCCACCGCTTAAGTTGTCGTTGCCTGGGCCAGCGTCTGCGTCTGCATGGCGGCTGATCCATCCGTCACGGGCGTGCGCCCAATAGTCGCGCGCAGCTTGTCCCTGCAGGACGGTCCAGCCACTCGGCGGCATCGGATAATCGCTTGGCAACGGATCGTCGGACAGATTCAGAAAATAGTTGTTTTTCGACTCGATCGTATGCGCCCAGGCATCCTCCATGCTGCGATAGCTGTGATGATTGACATCCTCGAGGGCAAACACGTTGTTCACAAAGCGCAGGCTGGGTGTGACCGTGCCATTGGTTGCAGAGTCGGTCTTGATGAAAGAGGAATGCGTCATTTCGCCTTCGTAGAGCGAACGTTGCAGACGCAGCAGCACGCCGTCGATTAGCACGGTCTCGTTATGACCATCGACGGGATTGGAATTGTCTGGATCAATGCTGATGCCGCTGAAGGCCCCGTCAAAGAGACTGTCGCGGATGGTGCCACTTTGCAGGCGGTCGTTCTCGACCGCATCATCGCGAATATCACTTGCCCAAACGCCTTCAATGACGAAATTGTCGCTGTTCCAAGAGACACGAACGGCATCCCAGGCGTTCGAAATGCGCCAGTCGCGGATGATGGCACCGGGTGCGTCTTCGGTCCTGATGGCAGCGGAGTTGCCCATGGCGTAAACCGTCGCCCAATCACTCGTTTGGTCGATGTTGCCTATGATTGTACCACCTTCGATAACCACATTGGGCGCGCTGTATACCAACACTGGGTAAGCGTCGCTGTGGCCGTCACTGGAATCATTGTCCAATATCCAAGTCGCAGCGCTGGCGTCGATGACGGTTCCAGCAGCGAGTCCGGTGATCCGATAGGAGGAGTATCCATAGTCTTGAGTGAGGGTAATCGTGCTCATGTCCCGGTTCCTAGCATTGTTATTTTGCTCATTTTGGAAGCGGCAAAAGCGGCACGTCTCTCCAACTGTCAATCCGGCGCCCTGACCCTGCGGCAGCTTTCCGCTCTGGCGATTTCCTTCTAAAGTGTAAAAACGGCAGCAAAATGGCGCTGCCGTGACAGGGCAGTCGGTCGGTTCTGTCACGGTGTTCAGTTGTTTAGAGAAAGCGCCGTATCTGAATTGAGAGCTGGAACGGACCGGCTACTTTTCCGCTTAGCTGGGAATCGCGGGCGGCGGTTTCACGCTGTTGTCACTGCGCTGCGCGCAACTATCGACTTGCATTTTTGAAAAAATGCGAGTTCACGCCAAAGAATCGCGCTGTGGCGTTGGCTCATTCAGTAGATATTTTGGGTGATTCGAATAGAAATCGCGTGCCGAGGCTTCGGCACGCGCACATTTAGTGTCCAAATTTGGCCTGAGCGGCGGCGGCTATTTGATCATCGGCCCCCCGCCATGTCAGACGATCAGCCAGCCCGAGTCTCCGAGATCGATCTCGATCAATCGACCATCCGCCACATGGCTTTGGCCATAGTCGGCCACATAGAGATGCATTTCGCCCGAGCCGTCGCTGGCTGGGGCAATCTCGATATCCTTGACGCCGACCCGGTAATCGTGATCCGCAGAGCGCAAATCCGCCAGTGCGGTTATAGTGTCGATCACATTGCCATTGCGGTCCAGTTTCCAGATGAGATCGCTGAAGCCGCCGCCAACATAGAAGACGTTATTCTCGGAATCGAAGGCCAGCGCCTCGGGGTCTACGATCATCGTCGGCAGAACGAAGCTGCTGATCTGGGCAGTGCCATGATTGTCTACCTCAACGATCGTGCGGTCGATGCCGTTTACGATGAACAAATTTCCGGTTGTGGTATCGACGGCGATGTCCTCGGGATCGTTGCCACCGAGGTTTTTCGTGTTGAAAGACCATTTAACCACGGTTGGATTATCGGCGCTCACGACGAACACCTTATATTTGTCGTCATCCGTAATGTAGAGATTTCCCCTGGTCGCGTCATATGCGAGTCCGGTCGCCTCGGCAGTGAAAGGCATCGCGGTCTTTGAGATCGCGCTGCCATCAAGGCCGACTGAATACAAATCTTCGGGCCGAGAAAACGGCGCCTCGTCGACTTCAGAGTCAGACATGATCAGCGAATGTGAAAGGGGATTATAGGCGATGGCCGAGGGATCGACCATCCCCATGGCCACTAGGTCGTGGACGGCAACAACGCTGGGGCCTTCATCGGTGATGCTGGTGTTTGCTATACCCAAGCCAATTGGCACAGCATTGCCGCTTCCAGCAAACTGCGCGGCATCAACCATGAGCGAAAAGCTCTCGATACCTTCCGCCATGGTGTCGTTGAGCAGAGCAACCGGCACATAGGCCGTCGTTTGCCCGGCCTTGATCAACACATTGAACGATGACAAAGCCGTGAAATCCTGCCCGCCGATCGCTGTTCCATTTACCGTGCTGCATGTCACTAGGACGTCTTGGCTCGCGGCTTGTGAAAGCGTGAGCTTGAAATAGACGGGTCCGTCGTCTTCTGCCCGTGGGGACGACTCCATGGTAGCCACAGAAACGGACGTGAACTCGGCTGCGCCAAAGGCAATGAACTGATCTGCAGAAAGCGTTGTACTTGTGACGATCTGGGCGAGCCTGCCTTGCTTGACGCTACCAACCCCGTCGGCATCCCAAAACAATTCTGCCTTCACCGCATCAAACACGAACTGCCCATGTCCGATCGCCGTCGCTGCACTGCCTGTAACGAAATAGCCCGCGTCCAGCACGCCGCCAGTCAATCCAGCTCCTTCGGAGAGACCGAATTCGCTGGCCACGATGCCAAGTTTGTCGCCGGCGGAATAGTCGTAAATCTTGTCATAGATGCCCGGCTCAGACTTCAGCACAAATGTGTCTGCGCCCAAGCCCCCGGTGTAGTAGTCTCGACCAGATCCACCGATCAAGACGTCATCCCCACCATAGCCATAAATCGCGTCCGCGCCATCGTCACCGAACAACACGTTTTTGGCGTCATTGCCCTTGATGTTGTTGTCGAGTGCATTGCCAGCGCCATCAATTGCAGCGGTTCCTGCAAGGACCAGTTTCTCCAAAAATTGGCCAAGGTTGTAGCTGATCGTGCTGCTCACCGTGTCGATGCCACCGTCGTCCTGACCGGCTATTGTCATCTCGCTGACGACATCGCCCACGTTATCGACACGGAAAGTATCGTCGCCTGCTCCGCCGAACATCACGTCCCGATCAATACCGCCATCCAGCACATCATTGCCAGCGCCGCCGTAAAGCGTGTCGTCGCCGCCTTTGCCATAGAGCCGATCATCGCCAATCAACCCCCAGATCAGGTCCGATTTGGGCGTCCCGCCCAATTCTTCGCTCTGATCCGTTCCGATGATCGACTTTGTCCAGATCTGCTTGCCCACGATCATATCTCCCCGTGCAAATTTCTGCAAAAACGGCCCATCCAAACGGTTAACTTGACTGAAGTTTGTCGTGACTGAAGTTTGTCGGTAATCCTATTCTATTATAGGTGCTGCGCCGCTGAATCTTCCGACTATTATGAGTAGGCCCAAGCGCCTTCGGGGTAACCATCGCCTGCGGTACCGGGTGCAGCACCTGAACACTCCTACCGGAGACATGCGGTTGATGCAGCGACTGCCTCCTCATCACGCAGGCACCGGCGACATGGCGACAGGTTCGCTGTAGCCGCCACGCCGATGCGCGCGCAGATCCACCTGAGTGATCACAACCGCAATCGGAATGCTTTGCGCCGTTGCCGAGGAGGCACGCAGCTGTTGCACCGCAGCAAGGGCTGCTCCCGCCTCGGTCACGCCCCAACGCACCGTGAAGATGACGCGATCCACCATCAAGGCCAGAAGTCGAGTTTCGGTGGCTCCGCCCACGGGCGCACTGTCGATCAAAATGCAGTCGTAATTCTGCCTCAGCTGTTTCAGCAGGCCCGGAAAATTCTCGTTTGAAAGCACCGTAAGCGGATCGACATGCAAGTGCGGCATGGTCAGATAGTCGATGCCATCTTTCTTAGTCGTCCGGATCATGGCTTCCCATGACCGCTCGTTCGCACGGGTTTCCGCGCCGGGCGTCTTGTCGCGTTTGTCCTTATCAACAAGCGGCGACATTGGGGGGTGACGCAGATCGAAATCGATCACCAAAACCCGCTGCCCCAGCCGCTCTGCAAAAGCGGCCAAGCTGCGCACAAGCGTGGATTTGCCGTCTCCCAAAGCGCTGGACGTCACAAGGATACTGTGCGCCGAACCTCGGGTTGCTGCAACATAGACCGAACGGATCGCCTCGGTATAGGGCGCATAGGGTTCGTTGCGCAGCAGTTGTGAGATGTTTGCGCGCACGCGACTCGAGATGGTTGGCACCATGCCGATGCAAGGCGCGTCGAGGGTTTCTTCGACATCACGTTCACTGCGCAAGCGCTGGTCGAGCCGCTCGAACAGAACCGCAAGAAAACCGCCGATAAGAAGCGAGGCAATAAGAGCTGGCGCCACGAAAAGCAGCGGATTTGGCGAACTGGGAAGATCTGGCACCTCGGCCATACTGACCACGCGCACCGAGAGGCGGACACTGCCCTGCCCCTGCAGATCATCTTTCTGGCGCTGCAGATTCTCATACGCCTCGCCAGCCGCATTCGCCTCGCGTTCCAGTTCGCGCAGACGGATCCACGCGGGCGTCGTCTTGGCGTTCGCCTCTTGCAGGGTGGTCAGTTGCTTCTCGATATCACTCAGGCGCGCCGCGACCGCATCACGGCCCAGCGTCAGTTGTGTGATCTGAAGCTGCTGATCTTCGCTCAACGGCTGGGGGGTAGCATCACTGTCCGTATTATTCAGCTGATCCGTCGCTGCGACGCGCGCAAAGCCCGTGGGGATTTCAGTGCCTCCCTCAGAGGCGCTGCGGTGTTGCGCTTTGAGGTTCTCGAGTTGCGCGTTGCGCGCGGCCAGATCGGACTGAGCGATGATCAGTTGATGGGTGAATTCTCCAATCTGTTTGTCGTTCGGATCAGAGCCAGCGGCATCGGCCAAGCCAAATTTGATTTTATGTTCGCGCAGAGCGCCCTCGGCCTGATCTATCCTTGCAAGCGCGTCAGGCATGCGATCGGATACCGAACGCAAAGCTTGCGCACGCGCCTCACGCTGAAAATCAGACTCGTGATCAAGGTAGAGTTTGACTGCGCGATTTGCCGCAAGTGCAGCCGTTTCAGGATCTGTGCTGCGAAAGGTGACCGCAACCAGACGCGACTGGCGCTCCTTGTAGATGTTCAGGCCCTGATCGAGCGCGTCGTAATCCAGCGCTGACGGTGCAGAAATGGCTGGCTTTTTGATGGTCTCGCTTTGAGCCGACTCCGCCGACGCAACCGTTGCGGTCGGCCCGGGATCAAGCTCAAAGCTTTTTGCCAAGCGGCGCAAATGACCAGGCGAGTTCAGCATTTCGACCAGCGTGTCCACCGCGGCATCTTCGGAGCGCTCGGTCCCGACCTGCGCCTCTGCTTGGTAGAGCAGCTGCGCCTTCGCCGTGTAATAGGGTGGAAGGGTTAGCCCTAGCGCCGTGGCGGCGGCACCACCCAAAAGTACAATCGAAGCGATGAAAACGCGGCGCCGCCGCAGCAGCAACATGATCTGGCTAAAGTGCAGATCGTTCGAGCGACGATGGATCATAGCAAAATACCTTCACGAAAAGAGCCGCGTAGAGGACAGCGCCAACAAGACCCAACGAGCAATTGTCAAACCAACGGCCCGTTGAGCCACCGTATAACGTGGTGGCCAATCGACATCGGAAACATTGATTTAGGTTTCCTCCGCAGCAAAGCTTCAACGTTAATTTATATCTTTTTGCAGGACCTTTACGCGCCATCTGACTCTCGCACCGCCTTTTGCGCGTATGTGGCAATATAGCTTAGTTATTGCACGGCCTGTGACAGGCGCGAAGCACCATCCGGAGTAAGAACACTACCCCCAAAGAGATGCTGGAGTATTAATTTCCTAATAATTGTCGCTCATAACGCGGTCATCCGCCTTGCTCTGAAATAGCGCAATCGCCTTTGCACTCGCCGGTTACTGGGCTGCGCGCCGTCCCGACAAACGGGGTGATAGGCTTTCGACCGACCGCGTCATACTGAGCAGGCAGAGCACGATCCCGAACCAGAAAATCGGTTGCCGCAAGACGTAGTGAAACATGCTGAACACTAAAAGCCCGGCAACAAGCCCCGCCAACGCCGGATGTCCCGCTCGCGCTGCGGCGAACAAGGCTGTGACTGATATCCAGACAAAAGCGACCATCGCCACAATGCCACCTTGCGTCAGCAGATCGAGAAGGGTGTTGTGAACCTCGAATTTGTCAGGCGGAGGGCGTTTGAAGGACTTGCTGGTCAGATGCGGGCCGGGGCCGAAACCAACAAGCCCCGACTCGATGCCCTTATCAATGGCCTCGGCCCATAGATGTAGCCGGGTTTCACCCTGCTCATTGTCAGCGTAGACCTGATTAGAGACGCGCTCGATGCTGCTGAGCGCAGCGGATGCGAACGGCACCGAAATCATGATAGCGAGTGGCAGCGCCAACAGCCCCAGCGCGACCGCCGCTCCGCGCAGGGTCGGAGCCATCTCTGTATCTTGCAGCCAAGCCATAGATTTCAACGTGATAAACAGCCCCCCCGACACGATAAGTCCGATAACGAAACTGTCGCTGCGAGACATCAGCCCAGCCACGAATGCGGGCACAATGGCACCTAAGGCTTGCAAGCTCTCGATTTTAGTGGCGGCCTGATCTGCGAGATGCAGGCCCAGAAGCGCGACGAAAAGCGCAAAAAAACCGAGCTGATTGGGGTTTTCGGCCCATCCCCTCAGACGGTCCCAGTACCAAGGATCAACACCCGGCATCGGTATTTTCCCCAAGCCGCCGCCGATTTGCAGGATCAGCGATATGCTGCCGATCACGACAATGCGCCAGTTGAGCTGACGCCTGTCTGCGGCGTCCGACATTGTGAGTGCCATCATTGCGCCAAAGCTAAACACGAAGGCATAAGCGATCGTATCGCGGAACATGCCGTCATAGTCTTGAAAGGGCTCCACCAGCAGACCCACGGTCATCCCTGTGCACAAGCTGACCACCAAGACAAACCAAAAGCACAAAACCCGCGTCAGCGCCGGGTTCAGGATCAGCGGACGCGACAAGAGTTGGCGCAGACCAGCAAGACACAGCCAGACCAGCAGCACGCACTCTCCTGGCCCCAAGGGAAGCCCGCCGACGCGCAGTTGCGTCGCCGCTGAGATCACCAATCCGAGTGCAAGTAGCGTCGTTATCATGACGGTCTCAATCGTCGGTGTCGGGCATTGAGCGCGCAGACGAGTTGTAAGACCGCGCAGTGGCGACCGGTGCAAGTTCTCGTTGCGCGGTCGGGATTGGAGCAATGGTGCCCGGATGAGACCGATTTGCTAGCAACGCGCGATACAAAGCTGCGTGACGCTCGGCACCGCCTGCGACCGAAAAATTTGCGCGAACCCGTTCTGGCAGCCGCGCTGCCATTGCAGCGCTTTCGTCGCGGTGGACAAGAGCTGCCAGAATTTGCTCGGCCAGTTTTTCTGGCGCACGCGGCGGCACCACCCTGCCAGTCAGCCCGTCCTCGATCACTTCCAGACAACCAGGCATGCTCGTCGAGATGATCGGCAGTCCGGCCAAGGCTGCTTCAAGCAGAACCCGTGGAACCCCTTCGGAATATTCTGTCGGAAAGGCAAAGACATCAGCCATCCGCAGCAGAGCGGGCACATCTGTCCGTGGGCCAATGGCGATCACCGTCGGCGCGTACTCCGCAAGCTCGGCCTCAGAAATCGCCAATGGGCCTTCGCTGTCGCGCGGACCTACCAGCAGAAACCGCACGCCACGACGCTGCCGACGCACCAGATCGGCGGCCTTCAACAGCGTGGGTATTCCCTTCTGACGCGTGATCCTTGAGACGGTAATGACCACCTCGGCATTCCCCAGCCCAAGTTCGGCGCGCAGGGCTTTAGCCGTCGCCGCACCCTGCAACGCTTGTTCGAAACCATCGGGATCAATGCCGCCACCGCCCGCCGGGATCAACACTGCCTGCGCGCCGGCAATGCCATATTGTTCGAAAAACGCGCGATCGGTTCGGTTTTGAAACACTGTGGCATCCGCGCGCCGCGCCGCAAACCCGTGTAATGCCCGATAGACAAGCCTCGCGCACATGGCGACAGGAGAACGCGACGAATAGACCCAACCCCGCCCGCAAATCGTGCGGATCACCGACAGATCAGGGTTTTTTGCTGCAAGCGGCAACATCAGGCACGGCTTGGTGTCAAAGCCCTGTGCAATATCAGGTTGCAAGCGCGCGAGGATATCGCCCAGACGACGGATCGCGCGCCAGTCGCTGAGTGGAGAGATGAAGCGATCAAACGGAAACTGCACGAATTCAATCCCTGCACGCTCGTAGGCCGCGCCACCTCCACTTGCAGCCATACTGACCCGAAAGCCGTGATCGCGCACTGCGCGCACGAAAGGCAAGCGCAGATCAGAGTCGACCCCGGCGACGAACAGGATATGGGCGGTCATGATGGCATTTCCTTTCGGCAAAAGCTTGACATGTATGCGATCATCTCATCGACGCGAAATACCTCGCGTAAAGCGTTTGAAGGTCTGGATAGTCGCTGCCATCCGCCGAGGAGAGGCTTGGACAAGCTTGCTGCGTTTGCTCGCCCCACGAGTAAGTCATGTCGAAGGGACGCGTCTGCGGTGGCAACAGTTTGTCCCAGATAGCGAAAACCTCGATCATCTCCTCCTCGGTGGGTAGTCGGTACCATTTCCTCTCTGCAACCGAGCAGGCCTGACCAAAAGCCTGAAAAACCGGCACCAGCCGCTCGATGGGAATTCCTGCGGAACGCGCGCGCTCAACCCGCTCGGCGATCTTGTCCATCTCGCAGCGGGGTTTTTTCGTGTTGCAAGGATAGACCACGACGCCAATCAGATCGGCCGCATCGGCCAATTGCGCGAATTCCGCCGGAAATTTGAAACCACCGCTCACGGCAATAAAACTGCGCCCGTCGGGATCGTTTTGGTGGATCAACGCGGTGCGCTCGGCAATTTGCTGCGGAGCCTCCGGGCAAGCGGATGGATGCGGCGTGTCTGCGATGAAATAGATGCCGCTGAACTTTGGATTGCCATGCGCCGCGCGCGCGATTGCCGCTGTCTCATCATCGCTGGTTTGCCAAGAACAGAGATCGTTATTGTAGTTGCGCATCCATAAGATACCCTTAGTGCCGTCTGGAAGCCCGTCGAGCGCCGCAACCGATGAGACATCGGCGAGGTTAAAGCCGATCATCACGGCTTGCGGAAAGTCTTTGCGGTGATTGACCGTGAAATGCAGCGGAACATTGTCGCTGACGGCGCGGCCCGCTGTCGCCTGCCACAACCACCCCATCAGACCGACGATGGTGATCAGCAGCAGCTTCCATACTTTGCGGGATGTCGGTGCAATTTGATCAGCGATGGATCGGCCCAGATCGGATCCTGACGCAGAATGGCGCATTGCAGTCTCCCTTTGAAATTGCGGGAAAATGCCGTTGTCAGGCAAGGAGGGAGATCGGCAATCCGCACCAAGTCCCAAGCAAGCCCCAACATTGGGTTCGCCCTCATATTAATTCGTCAATAACAAGCCTGAGACACCCGGTTCCAAAAATTCCGGCTGGTCAGGCAGTATCTCGCGTCCAACTGCGTCTCGACAGTGTTCATATGGGTAGAGGCTAACTCTTGAGAGGTAGTACCCCCCTTCTTGGGGGTATCATGTACAAACGACCTACTCTTAAGAGTTCTTTCACCACGATGTCGCAGGGCGCTAGGTTGGCATAGCTAAAAGATTTTTTTGGAAGTTTGGAAGGTTGCTATGGATTTCAACCTATTTCCGTTTTTCCCGTTAGACAGGCAGAAAATTAAGAATCTTCGTCCTGACGCTGCGATTGCCTGCCTATCCAATCTCGTAAAATGGCAACCCTCTGGGGCTTGGTTTTCGCGGTGGGTGCCGTGACTCTCGGCGGCAGTTCTCCGGACCAGATCCGGAGCCAAGCGACGCAAAAAATCCAGATGCCGTCTGCGAACGTCAGTGCCACCCATAGCCCAGAGATGGTCGACAGCTTACGCGAACGGATCATCATTGAAATCTTTGGCCCGCCAGGAGCCGGTAAGACCACGCTCGCGCGTGCGGCCGCAGCGGATTTGGCGCTTCACGGTCTGCCAGTGCAGCTTGCAATCAGCGCGCGTCCAGAGGAATCCGGGGCGGGCCGCAGATCTGCACTGGTGTCGAGGCTCTCCAAACTAGGGGGCGCGGTGTCGCAAATCATTTGGAGCGATCCGGTGACGGAGGCTCTGCTGCAGTTGATGCCACTGCCGCACTGGTCGGCTTCCCTGCGTCGGCGCCGATACATCGCGGGGCTGGCACGATTTGCCTCGGTGGAGGGGCTATTGGTGCAGGACCAAGGCTATCTCTGCGCAATTGCAGGCTTGGCGCTCGATTCCAAGTGCGCAGATGATCGGGTGCTGGCGCAGGCGCTCGATCTGGTTCCGCTGCCCAATATTGCCGTAAGGCTATGCGTTTCACCCGATATCTCTGTGACAAGGCTTGGTCAAAGACATGCAAAGCAGGGTATTGCTGCGCGGGCGCTTGAGCGGCCGGCTGCGGATACCAAAGGTCTCGAAGATATTTTTGCTGTGATTGATACCGAGTTACAAAAGCGGGATCTTTGCGTGCTTCAGGTATCTGGCAGGGATCAAACCGACCTTGAGTCCGCGGTGGCATTGATCACCACTACCGCGCTGGCACTTGGCCAAGCGCGCTCGCTCGCGCGATCACAAGGGGCAATCTTCCCATGAAGGTCGATGTGATACACAAGGCCGATGCCACCTTGCCGCAGCACCATCCCGAAGTGGCATTGGCTGGCGTTCGACTGCTGACAACCAGTTCCTACGCCTTCATGGTTCTGGTGGCGGGGGCCGCGCTGAGTTTTGGCGTGCAACTGGGAACCGTGCGGCTGATTGGAGCGGAAAGCTTTGGGATCTTTGCCTACGTGATCGCTTGGGTCACTATGCTTGCCTATATTTCCACGCTTGGGCTTAGCACCTCGCTACTTCGCTTGTTGCCGACCTATCGTGTGCAGGGCGACTGGGCGCGGGCGCATGGTGTGATGCGCTTTGCGTTTCGAGGCGGGACCTTGACCGGGATTGCAGTGGCAGTTCTTGCTATCACAGCAGAGCGTTCGGTGCTTCACGCGCAGGGCGAACTTGCACACGCCTTGCTGATCGGAGCCATTGTGGTGCCACTGATGACGCTGCGGCTGATTGGCGCTTCGGCACTGCGCGCATTCGGCGCAATCATCGTCTCGATGCTGCCAGAACGGATCTTGCGCGACTCTGTCGCCTTCCTGATCCTCGCGGTGCTGGTGCTTGGCGGCATCGCGCCGCCCGACGCAGTTACCGCAATGGCGGCGACGCTTGTGACAGCGATCATCACTGTGCTGTTCATCCAGCGGTTCCTGACAGGCCGTAGGCCGACGGAGCTGGTTTCCGCCACTCCTTACTATGCAATACGCGACTGGCTGCGCCCTGCAGTTTCTCTCACGCTGATCATGTTGGCCGACACAATCATGTCGCGGGCAGGCATTCTGATCATCGGCTTGCGAAATGATACGCTGGGGGCTGGGATCTTTGCCGTTGCCTTCAGCCTTGCCCAGTTGGTGGCCCTGCCCCGGATGGCGCTCTCTGCACTTTTTGCGCCGACGGTCTCTGCGCTCTATGCCCGGGGAGATATGGTGGCACTGCAGCGGCTGATCGCGCGATCTGCCGCGCTGTCGCTTGCATTCACGCTGGTGGTCGCGCTGCCACTGATCGCAGGCGCGCCGATTCTTCTGCCTTGGTTCGGGCCGCAATTCGTCACGGCCGGGCCGGTGCTTATTGTTTTGGTCCTTGGGCAGCTCGCGGCGGCGGCGGCTGGACCACAGCAGCACCTTTTCACCATGACAGGTCACGAACGGCAGGGTGCTGCTCTGATGGCAGCTGCTGCCGCGGCCACGATCCTTGGCGCGGCCCTGCTTATGATTCCATTCGGCATGATGGGGGTCGCCGTCGCAACGACTCTCAGCATGATCGGCTGGAATATCGGCATGGCAATTTTTCTGTCCCGCCGTTTGCAGCTGCGCCCGGGTCTCGCGTGCGGGGAATATCTATCCCTTAAAGCTGTGGCAGCGACAGTGTCACGTTGGGGTAAGGCCGTCTGGAAATTGCGGAGGAGTCCATGAATGAAGCATTGCTCAATCAGAATATCGGCAGTGCAGACAGCCCGTCGGCAAGAGGTGGTGCGTTAGAGCCTGGCCCGATCCGCAATCTGGTTGCGGCATTGAAGCAACGTCAGGTGTGCTACTGCCATTGGAAAAGCAATATCCGACTGGGCGACAGTCTCAGCGGTAAGGAAGATTTGGATCTGCTGGTGCTGCGCTCTGACGCCACGCAGTTCTTTGAGGCATTGATTGATTGTGGATTTAAACTCGCCCGGTCGCGGGACGGCGGTGGTCACCCCGGAGTTTTACATGCCTTTGCGCTGGATCCGAGCAGTTTGCAGCTGGTGCATGTCCATGCCTATTTTCAGATCGTGACCGGCGACAGTCTGGTAAAAAGCTACCATCTGCCGCTGGAAAACTTCCTGCTCGCGAATCTGCGTGAGTTGATGGATCTTCCAGTGCCCGCCGCCGAGGCCGAATTGGTGGTGTTCCTGCTGCGCATTGTGCTCAAGCACACCAGTTTGGTTGAGTTCTCCATGGTGAACCGGCATTATTCAGATATTCCGCGCGAACTCGCTTGGCTGCGAGATCAAGCAGATGAAACCGCTGCCAAGCAGATTTGGACAGAGTGCGTTCCAACTGCGCGCGAGGAAGAGTTCGAGACGGTGCTCGCAGCTATCGCCAATCCTGCGCATAAAACTGCGCGCATTCGGATCGGCGTCGGGCTGGCGTGGCGGCTGCGAGAATGGCGACGCTTGGGCCATATCGCAGAGTTTGCCTCGCGATTGCGCCGCATCGGCATGTTGATTGCATCCCGCTTGCGCAGGCACAAGTCCGTGAGCCTTGTCTCGGGTGGCACGCTTATCGCCATGATCGGTCCAAAGGCGAGCGGCAAGTCAACGCTGGGAGCTGCCTTGGAAGACCGGCTTGGCAAACAACTCGATGTGCGCCGCGTCCATATTGGCAAACCGCCGGCAACTTTGCTTTCAGCGCCGTTCAGACTGCTGTTGCCGATGCTGCGCCGCTTGCTTCCTGGTGAGCGCTCAGGGCAATACCAGAAGCCGGAACGCCGTGTGGAATTGAATTTCTCATATGCCTATGTGGTGCGCATGCTGTTGCTGGCCTATGATCGCAGAGCTCTGCTTTTCAAGTCGCGGCGTTGGGCGACGGCAGGCGCTGTGGTCATCACGGATCGTTATCCGCCCTCGGGGATTGGTGCCATTGACGGCAGACAGTTTGGTGAGGCAGCCATTGCGGCTTGTGGATCGCGATGGAAGGCGGCGCTCATGCGGCTGGAAGCAAAACTTTATGACAATCTTCCTAAACCGGATCTGGTGATTCGGCTGGCTGCTCCGATCCAGACGACGCTGCTGCGCGATGCGTCCCGGTGCAAGCTTGACGGTCCAGATCCCGACAGTGTTCTGCGGCGACGGGACCTTGAGACGATGGCAGAGATTGCAGACATTCCAGTTCTGGTGATCAATACCGATGTGCCGCTGGAACAGTCGATCGCAGAGGTTTTATGTGCGGTATGGGAGAGACTTTGAAATAAGTCCCCTCGAATATCCCGCATCAATATTTCAATAATTTTTTACTGTGCATCTTGTTTTACAGATTAACCCATGGATTACGACAAGAGGGCAGTTATAATATTACCATCCCTGAGGCTCTCAGTGGATAAATTAATTTCACAACAGTGATTCAATAACCGACCCGCGAGGGTAAATAAAATCCGAACCTCGGATTATAATATTTTAAAATATAAATATATGGCTGCGAAGCATGAATTATTCACTCCGGCGAGCGGTTTAATCCACCGAATAATCAAACTGCATATGCTTCAAGCTGTTTACTCGCCTGAGGCAGGCTGTTTGTCAATCTATGCTCACCACACGGGCAGTTCTTTCATATTCTATTTAATATTAATAAGAACTAATTCATTTCAGCGTTTGACGTCCTGTCGAGCGGCGGAATTTTCAGAGCTCCGTTAATCTTCTTATTTGCCAAATCATCAAGATAGGACTTGGCTCCTATGCCTTGTACCAAAAGCGCGGCATCTGTTCTGTTTCGCGAACCGGTTTTGCGCAAAATTGCCTTCACATGGACTTTGACCGTTGACTCTGAAATGCCAAGATCGTGGGCGATGACTTTGTTTGCCAAAGCATTCGAAAGCAAAGCGAGCACCCGCATCTCACTTGCCGACAGCGCCTCAAGCGCTGAAGTCGTAGGTTTGGATAGGACGACAGAAGAGGTTTTGACGGGTGCCTCAAGCGGCAAGGGGGGGAAAACGCGCTCGCCGAGTATCAATAGCTCAATTGCTTTCGGAAATGCTGTGATGTGGATTGTTTCGAGTATGAAGCCATCAAACTCAGCCTTAATTGCACCCCGAATGCGCTCTGGATCACAAGACTCGCCAATAAGCGCTATCCGCGTCCCGGGATAGGCCTGTCGAAGCTCCATCATGGTGTGCTCACGCGGCAATGCGTTTTTTGCCTGATTTATGAGAATGGCATCAAGGTCAAAAGCTGGTGGAGCGCGGTCGATCGCTTCATTAATAGATATCCACCGATCGACGATGTGGAAGCCTCGCCCATTCAAGGCGTGCTTAACGCCTTCGCTGGAAAGCGAATTAGGATCCACAATAGATATTTGATATATTCTCCTCACAAAAACTCCTCCACGGCACTGAGCACGATTTCAAATATTTCAGCAACAAGGAATAAATAACTAAGGCGAATAAATAACTAAGACGAAAGAACTTTATACATCAAAAATGATACTCCCTGGCTGCCACTAAAGTATCAGTGACAAAAGTGTAACATCAATTAAAGCAAACGTAAACTTGGATTCGTTGCTGTCTGTTCGCCCCTCGCAGGTCCTGCGTTCGGGTGACGTTGCCAGAATTTGCTGCGAAAACGGATAAAATACAATTTTAGGTTGCATTAAAACTGCTATGGGTAAATCTATACGGGTATTTTCCCTAAAAGGTAAGAATCTACAGAAGTAGAATTCGCTCGACAAGATGCATGAGAAGATTCAGATGAAGATGACGAGATACAGCGAACCCCAGATCCTTGCGATCCTGCACCAAGTCGCGGACGGCGTGCCTCTGACCTGTCACTGAACTTTCAGCGAGCCGTGACCAGAGTCCTTTCTTCATTTACGCCGATTGGCGCGGTAGAGTAATCGCCTATCGCGCGGAGCTTTCATCCGGCACCGCGTGTTGGGCGGTCGCAGTGATCGTGTTCAGCGCGAAATCGGCGGGGGTCCGGTTGCCAAGCGCCGAATGGGGGCGCTGCGCGTTATAATCAGTGATGCAGTCTGTAATGACTGCGCGGGCGTGAACCGGCCTGCGGAAGATAGTTTCGGTCAATAATGCGTCTCACAGGCGTCCGTAAGCTTTGCAGGCCGGGGAGCCCCACAACCATGCGCCGAGAAATCTTGATCGTTGGCATGTTCAGCCTCCTATCACCCCGGGTTCCGGTGTCTCAATTTTAAAATCGCCACCGAGTCGCCACCGCGTCATGTAACTTGACGATACAGCTCGAAGCAGGAATATGAAATATTACATATTAATCAGATATTTAGAGAAGTAGGCGCAAGTGCGAGAAACCAGAAATTGATGACCGTTAATCAAATTGTTCTAGCTCCGTCCCCTACCGCCAGAGCCAAAAATCACCTTGGGATCAGCTGCACACAAGAAGCCCACCTCGGCGGGTTTCTTGCTTTTCGCGCTGGGGTAATATTTGGGGCAACGATCTCACCGCTGCAATGGAAATGGCCGAAATAGATGTACCAGCCCCGTCTCGGCACAGCAGTGGCGTGGTCTGCCTGAAAGTGCCTCGCCCTTTTCACCAAGCGGGATCAGCGTAGCAACAGACGCCTGCAGGGGACGTTGCTGCTTCTCGGCGCATCGCCCTTGTTCAGATGCGGTGATAGACCACTTCGCGGGCCAGCCAGCAGCCTAGAGTCAGCCCGCTGACCCCACCTTTGGCATCTCGCTGTATCATCATCGTCCAGTCGCCCGGTGCGGGCGCGTCCATGGATCTGCGGGTGGCGACTGTCCACACCTCCGGGCCCGCGGGGGCGATCCGTTCCATCCGACCGCTGCCCAACAGGCCAGTGAACCGCGCATAAACCGCCCCGCCCCGCGCCACAATTTCCATCGAGGCGTCCAACTCAGGCGAATGGTAGTGTCCGGCAATTTCGGCCGCGTTGGCGCTATCCAGAACGGCCAAAGGCACCAAAGTGGCTGCGGTGTTGTCCTTTGGGCGCGTCAGGGTCAGGCCAGTTGCCGTTCGCGCAAACACCACCCCCGGCGAAGTCAGCCTGCCATCGGCGGCCAGCGTCAGCCGCTCGGCCCCACTAGCATGGTGCAGGTAGGCAAAGCTGCGGCCAGTTTCCAAGCGCGTGAGCAGCCCATTGGGGCCGATCCACTGACCATCCCAGCCATCGGGCACCGACGCTTCTGCCGGAGGTTTTTGCGCCATCGCCGCTTGAACCAATGCTTCTGCCGCGCCATGGGCATCGGCCTCGTGGTTGAACATCACCACCACCGACAATCGCGCCGCGCGGGCATTCAACCGATGCGCCCGGAACCCGCGTAGGGCACCGCCATGGCCGGTGAATTCAAGTCCGGAGATCGTTTCGCGCGAAAGCCCATAGCCATATGCGGCAGGCTTGCCATCGGCGAAACTCGGTGGCACCGAAGCACGACGGTAAAGGCTGCGTTCATCGTCGCGCGTGGCATCAATCCAAGCCTCATACGCGAGCATGTCAAAGAGCGAGGCTGAAATCCCCGCATCGCCCACCCAATAGATGGCATTCTCGGCGGGGAAAAACCCGGGGGCGTCGCTGCCCTCATAGCCGACCACCCCGTCTTCTGGGTGGCTGGTGTCGGCCGTCAGCACCGCAGTTTTCATCTGCGCCGGGCCCCAGATGTGCTGTTTGTAAAGCACATCCAGCGCCAAGCCGGTTTCCGCCTCGATCATCTCGGACAAGATGCGGAAGTTGCAGTTGCAGTAGGAGTATTGTGTGCCGGGCGGGAAATGCCCGGTCTTCATCCGTGCGATCAGCGGCAGCGCATCCTCGCGCCGGAACGGCTGTTCGGCAAAAGCGCCCTGCAACACTGTCAAGGCCCAGTAATCGCGCAGGCCCGACTGGTTGTCGCACATCTGCTTGACGGTTGGCAGTGTTCCCGTAAACTGCGGCAAGAACGCCTCCACCTTGTCATCCAGCTTGGCCGGATCGCCCACCGTGGCCAAAAGTACCTGACAGGTGAACTGTTTGGAGATTGAGCAGATCGGCAGGCGCGTGCCGGTTGTCATCGGTTGCGCGGTGTCCACATTCGCGTAACCCCAAGCGCGGGCAGCAACCACCACGCCATCCAGCATCACCCCCGCCACGCCCCCCGGGCCGGGATAGAGCTTGGGCAGCTTATCAAGGGCTGCAGTCACGGCATCAAGGTCGATCTTCGTCATGGCAGGTCACCTGTTGGCATATTGAAAAAGCGGCGGCCCAACCATGGGCCGCCGCGAAAGGTTCGGTAAGTCTTTACGGTTTCTTCCAGCCAGAACCGTCCCAACGGGTTCTGACCAAAATTCTGCCCCCCTTGTTGGTCACGCTGATGAAAGGGCTGTAGGAGAGGTCGATCCAGCGGAGATCGGCTTTGGCCAGTTTCTGGATCGCGCCGCGCTTGGCCGGGTCCATTTCCAACCGGGTGGCGGCGACCAGATTCTTGACCGTGTCGTTCTTGTAACGGGTCATGTCGTTCATGTTCACATCATGCCCCAAAACGAAGGTGGTCTTCCGGTCGGAGTCCAGAATGTCATTCGTCCAGTAATTCACGTTCAGGTCATAACCGCCGTTGACCAGCACATCCCAAGTCCGACTCAGGTCCACCTTTTGCAGAGTCACCGTAACGCCCGCGTTTGCAAGCTGTTGCTGGATCAGACTGGCGATCTGATCGCCCGCACCCACACCATACCCACCGGTCCGCATCACCGGGTCCAGATGGCTGGTCGGGTTCTGGATGATCATTCCGACGCGTCGGCATGGGCGGACCCGGCGAAGCGAGGCTTGCGCCGGCTTAACCCTCCAGCCCCCGCGTCATCGCTTCAACCAAGGCCGCGACCTCGCCCGGCAACTGATCGCGCGGGGTGGCGACAAATCGCGCGGTCAAGGCCAGCATCACCACGCCATGCACCGCAGCAAACACCGTCAGCGCGCGTTGGCGCAGGGCGGCGCCCGCCAGATCGGGGCGCAGCTTTGACAAGGGTGCTATGATCTGCGCGATCAGCACGGCATGTTCATCGCGGTGCCAGTCCGGGGCCTCGATGCCTTCCGGCAAGCGATGGGTGAACAAAGCCGCCCAAAGCCGGAAGTTCTGCAAGGCAAAGCCGACATAGCCCTGCGCGAGTTCGGCCATCACCGCGCGCGGCCCATGCCCCGGCACCACCGAAGCCTGCAGCGCCGCCCCCAACCGGGCCAAAGTGCGCGAGTTCACCTGCAGGATCAACCGATCCAGATCCTCAAACGCAGTATAGAGCGCGCCCAAGGCACAGCCCGCATCCGCCGTGACATCGCGCGCCTTCAGCCCGTTCAGGCCGCTTGCGGCGATTCGAGCCTCGGCGGCGTCGATCAGGCGCTTTTTCAGACCTTCGCGCTGTTCTTCGCGATTGTTTCGCATTTCGCCCTCGATTGTTTCGTGAACGGTGTTCATTATTTTCTTGAACGGCGTTCACGCCCGTGTCATATAGAGTTCATGAACACGGTTCATAACAAGGGAGATTGAAATGTTCAAACTGTTTGTCACCCTGCTGCGCGGTCGCAATGCCGATGCTGCGGACGCTTTGACCGATACTTTGGCGCTGCCGATCCTGCGCCAACAGCTGCGCGATTGCGCCGGTGGCGTGGAAGCCGCCCGCCGCGCTGTGGCGATGGTGATGGCCTATGCCGAGCGGGAACGCAAAGCCTCGGCCCGCATCAGCGCCCAACTCGCCGATCTGGAAACCCGCGCTTTGGATGCGCTTGCCAAGGGCCGCGACGATCTGGCGACCGAAGCCGCAGGCGCGATTGCGCAACTGGAGGCCGAAGCCGCCACCACTGCCCGCGCACTGGCGACCTATGATGCCGAGATCGCGCATCTGCGCAGCGTGTTGTCGGATGCCGAAGGCCGGCTGCGCGATCTGCAGCGCGGTCAGCGCCTTGCCATCGCCACCGATCATACCCAGCGCCTGCATGGGGCAGCCACCGTGGCAACGCTGGGCGAAGCCGAAGCCACCCTCGCCCGGCTGCAGGAACGCCAATCCAACACCGAAGCCGCGCGCGCGGCTGTGCTGGAACTGTCAGCCTCGACCAATGCAGAAGCCATGCAGAACCGCCTTGCTGCTGCCGGATGTGGCGCACCGCTCCGCCCCGACGCCGCATCGGTTTTGCAACGCCTGAAGGCCCGCGCCGCCTGATATCCCGAAAATCGCCACAATTCACCCTAAGGTCGCAGATCAGGCTATCCGCCCCGTCACCGACCTGTAACCGTAACCGGAGATTACCATGAACGACCTGCTCGCCGCCAAACCCTCGTCCGCTTGGACCATGTTCACCTACCTTAACTTCGTCGTCGCCGCCGTGATGATGGCGGGCGGGATTTACTTTATGGAGGCCACTTTCGCCGCCAAAGGCTTTTACGCCATGGCCGCGCTGATGCTGGTTAGCTCCACCGCCGCGATCACCAAATCCATCCGCGACGCCGAGGAATCGCAGCGTCTGCACAACAAAATCGACGAAGCCCGAACCGAGCGTCTGCTGATGGAAGTCAACACGCCCCGCAGCTAAGGTAGGAAAACCCGGGTCGCGCCTATCGCGCGGCCCGATGCTGTGTTGAACCGGCGCTTTGTTGGAGACGATTATGCCTACACCTTCCCCCACCCCGCTGCGCCGCATTGGGCGCGGGCTTGGCCATGTTGGATTTGTGATCCTGCTGGCGCTTGCCACGGCTTGGGCCACGACGGCGCTGTATATTCAGCTGAAAGGCTGGGTTCAGATTGCCGCTTTGGCGGCGCTGGGGTTTGCCGTGCTGGCGGTGCTGATTCTGCGTTTTGGCAAGCGTCGTTTGGGTTGGGCAGGCTTTGCGATTGTGGCTTTGGCGGTGGCTGGTTGGTACATGACCATCCATCCAAGGCAAGATCGCGACTGGGCGCCGGATGTGGTGCATGGCGTGTCTGGCACCGTTGCAGGCGATCACGTGACACTGACCAACGTGCGGAATTTCGACTGGACCTCGGATTTAGAAGCCATCCCCCACTGGGAAAGCCGCAGCTATGATCTGAGCAAACTCGAAACCGTGGACATGATCACCTCGACCTGGGGCGATCCGAACATCGCGCATCTGATCGTCAGCTTTGGTTTTACGGGCGGTGATCACGTCGCCTTCTCGGTCGAAATTCGCAAAGAGCAGGGGGAGAGTTTTTCGTCCATCGGTGGCTTCTTCCGGCAGTTCGAACTGGTGCTCATCGCGGGGGATGAGGCCGATGTGGTGAAGGTGCGCACCAATTTCCGGGGGGAAGATGTGCATCTGTTCCCGGTCAAACTCGACGCCGCGCAACGCCGCGCTCTGTTGCTGCGCTATATCGCCTTTGGCAACCAACTCGCCGAGGCTCCAGTGTTTTACAACACCGTCACCGCCAACTGCGCCTCGACGGTCTATGGTTTGGTGCAGGTGATCAAGCCGGATATGCCACTGGACCGCCGCCTGCTGTTCTCGGGACAACTGCCAGAATATATTGATGAATTGGGCGGGCTGCCGGGAGATATGCCGATGGATCAGCGCCGCAAGCTGGCCGAGATCAGTGCTTTGGCGCAAGGCTGGCAGCCGGGGCACGATTTCTCTGCGCTGATCCGGGGGCTGTAGGTTTTACGCAGCTTTGCTGCATAACCAAGCCGGGGGTTTCACACCCCCGGACCCCCGTGGGATATTTATGAACAGATGAAAAACTTTAGATAAATTTTAACAGTTTGGTTCAATCCGCGAGATCGAGATAGACTCCGTTCGACCAGCCAAAGCCATCCTGCAGCGCGTATTCGCCGCCCGTGCTGGGGGCCAGCGGGTCTAACACATTGTATTTCTCAACGAATTTACCGCTGGCATGAAACACCGCGTCACAAGTGGCCAGCCAGCGCTGGCGCAAGGTTTCGGCCAGATCATGCAGCCCATAGCGGCGCAGACCCTGCACCGCGATCCATTGCAAGGGTGCCCAGCCGTTCGGACTGTCCCATTGCTGTCCCGAGGTGATATCAGTGGTCAGCAATCCCCCGACGCGCAGCAGATGGGTTTCCATCCAAGCTGCGGCGCTTTTGGCTTGCGCTTGGGTCGCGGCTCCCGCGTAAAGCGGGAACATGCCTGCGGCGGTGGTGATCAGGTTTGGGGCGCCACCTGCGATCAGCACGTCATGGAAAAAGCCGGTCTCGGCGCTGTAAAAGCGCTTTGAGATTGCGGCGCGGCGTTGGTCTGCGGCATTGCTATAGGCAGGGTCGCCCGAGGCTTCGGCAAGGATTTCCTCATAGCGCAAAAGCAGACAGTTCAGATCCACCGCCCACAGATCGGTGGTGCGGATCGTGGTCAGATCTGCCGGATCGGTCAGCCAGCGCGCCGAGAAATCCCAGCCACTTTCGCAGGCCGCGCGCAGGTTGCGGAAATAGCCGTCGGGGACACCATTGTGCTGGGCCTCAAGATCGGTGCCGTACATCTCAACGCGGGGGCCCGCCGCTTCGTCCCAATAGCGCGCAAGGCCCTGATGGGTGTGGGCGCTGTCGATGAAATAGCGGTATTCCCGTTGCATCGCGGGCAGATAGCGGGCGTAAGCCGCAGGCAGATCGCCGATTACACGGCCGTAATCCTGCACCATCTGCGCGAAGAACGGCGGTTGCGCGCGGGTCAGAAAATAGCTGCGAAAGCCGTTCGGGATATGGCCGATTTCTGCAATCGCATAGGCGAAATTCTCCAGCATGTCGCGCACCAGCCCGGTTTTCCCGGATTTCAGCAGGCCGAGTTGGGTGAAATAGCTGTCCCAATAATACGCCTCTTGGAACCGCCCGCCAACCACGATGTAGGGATGCGGCAAGGCAAAGCGGCTGGAGCGTTCATCCGGATCATCGGCGGGGCGGATCAGATGCGGCCAGATCGCTGCCAGATGCTGTTTTGCGCTATGTTTGGGGTCGGTGTGATAGGCGTTTTCACGGGCCGTCACAGGGCGAAAATGTGCTTCATAAAACGCTTTCAAATCGACAGCGCCGTTGGCCTTCGCCAGATGGTAAGCGCGCAGGATTTCCGGCGCGGGCGACAACAGGATTGAATCGGAGATTGCCTTCTTATCCTGCCAAATGCCAGACAGATGCAAGTCTTTGAACAGATCTCCGAGGCTTTGTTCCAGATGTTCCACGGCAATCCCCCTTTGGTTGCGATCCTTCCAAAGCGCATTCAAATTGTTTGCGCAAGTGTGGCGTGGACTTAAGGGCAAAAAATCGCGCCGAGCGCAACTCCATCCGCAGATATTGCTCGCGCAGGGCCGCAGGCGACAGCCCATAGCCCATAGCCCGCCTTGAACTGCGCGTAAAACTGGCTGATCGAGGCAAACTCCGAAGCCTCCACCACCGTCGCAATCGCCCGCGAGCTTTCCACCAACAGCGCCCGCGCCCGCATCAGCCGCATCCTGATCACGAACTACTGCAAGGGCGCGCGCATCACTTGGGTGAACAACGACAAGGCGTAATTCTCATGCAGGCCGGTCACCGCCGTTATATCCGAATTGCGTAGCGGTTTTTCTAGGTTTTCCAGAACATGCCGCACCATAGCGATCACATGCCTTATATGCGCCGAACTCAGCGCGCAATCGCCGGAGGCCTCATGCTGCGGTGGGCGCAGGAAGCTGAGATCGCCCAAAGCGGCGCGGCGGAACAAAGTGTTCAACTCCATCTTCACCACCTCAGCGCGCTCAAAATCACCGGAGCGATAATCAGCATACCAGCGCTTCAACTGCTCGGCCGAGCAGAGCGATTCCGGCAGCACGATCATGCCACCACCCGCGCCGATGCAATGAAGGATTATCAGAAGACCTTCTCCGAAAACGTCAATGCCGTGGGTCTGACCGCCTACCCCGGTGCGCTGATCATCAACAAGCGTTTCGCCAATATCCCGGCGGGGGTGCCGATCTTCATGTACAACTGGGCGGAAGACAACATCATCCGCGCGGGCGTTTTCGCGCCCGCAGACAAGCAGATCGGCGCCGAACTGCATCCGGGCGAGTTGGCCGGAAAACTGGGCGAAAGCGCGATGAAAGCTGAGTAATTCGGGGAAACCCGAAGGGCTTGGCAGGGAAGAACAGGCCAAACCTCCCCGGTGGGCGGGCAATCGGCCCACCGGACCCGCGCCCTCTCCCGTAAGGTCAAGCCCATGCTGCGTTTCCTTGTGACCCGCATTCTGCAATCTATTCCGGTGCTGATGGTGATGAGCATCATCACTTTCGCGATCATTCAGGCGCCACCGGGGGATTACGGCGATTTCATCCGGGGCAATATGATCGTGCAAGGCGGGGCCACCCCCGAGGCCGCCACCGCCGCCGCCAATGCTTACCGCGCGGCCAATGGGCTGAACGATCCGATGGTGGTGCAATATGGCCGCTGGATCTGGGGCATCGTCGCGCATGGCGATTTCGGCCAATCCTACGCCTACAACAAACCCGTGCTGGATGTGGTGATGCAGCGGCTGCCCACCACCATTGCCATCGCCCTCACCTGCCATATTCTGGCGTCTTTGCTGGGGATTTCCTTCGGCATCCTCGCCGCCGTCAAGCAGTACACCTGGGTCGATACCGCGCTGTCCTTCGTGTCTTTCCTGGGCATGACCATGCCGCGATTTCTGCTGGCGCTGATCATCCTCTATGTGCTGGCCTACAAGCTGAACGTGCAGGAGATCGGCAGCTTTTATTCGTCGAAATTCGGCGGTCAAACCTATTGGCTGGGCTGGTTTGACTTCAACTGGGCCAAGCTGGGAAACCTGATCCAGCATGTCTGGCCGGTGATCCTGGTCGCCACCATCGGCGGGCTGGCCTATAACATGCGGGTGATGCGGGCAAATTTGCTCGACACCCTGAACGCGCAATATGTCGAAACCGCGCGGGTAAAGGGGCTTGGCGAGGGCGCGGTGATCCTGCGCCATGTGGTGCCGAACGCGCTGGATCCGCTGATCGCCTATCAGGGTGTGGTGTTGCCCTATATGTTAACCGGCGAGATTGAGGTCGCGATCATCTTCGGTCTGGCCACCATCGGCCCAACCATTGTCGGATCCATGGCGATCGGCGATGTCTATGTCACCGCCACCCTGCTGCTGGTGCTGGGGGCGGCGCTGATCATCGGCAACATCATCGCCGACCTGCTGCTGGTCGCCCTCGATCCCCGCATCCGCGTAGGAGCAGACGCATGAGCGCCCCGTATATCCACGCAGGCGACGCCGCAGACGATCGGCTTTCGACCGCGCCCTCGATCTCGCAAAGCTACCCTCCCCTCGTTTGGCGGCGCTTTCGCAAATCCATCCCCGGCATGGTCGGCTTCACTCTGGTCTGCTCCCTGCTGATCATCGCGATTTTCGCCAGTTTCTTCGCGCCGATGAACCCGAACGCCAACACTGCCTCTTTCGCGCCGCCCGACCAGATTTCCTTTTTCACCAAAGACGGCTTCACGTTCTGGCCCGTCGCCTATGCGATCACCGAAAGCGTCGAGCTTGATCCCGTCACCTATCAGCCGCTGATGGGGCCAGACATGGAGACCCCCGCCCGCTGGCGCAGTTCGCCAAAGGCTGGGACTACAAATTTCTCGGCGTGATCCCGACCAACCGCCACTTCATTGGCCTCTCCGATGGCAGCCCGCTGCATATCTTTGGCACCGACAAGCTGGGCCGCGATATCCTGTCGCGCGGCATTGTTGGCTCCCGGATCAGCCTGATGATCGCGCTGGTCTCGATCACCGTGATCGGCACTTTGGCGGGGATCACCTCCGGCTATCTCGGTGGGCGATTTGACATGTGGTTTCAACGCTTTGTCGAGATCATCCTCGCCTTCCCACAACTGCCACTCTACCTCGCCCTCACCACGCTGATCCCCGTCACCGCTCCCCCTTCATCTTCCTCAGCTTCGTGATCTTGGTCATCGTCGGCCTCGGCTGGGCACAACTCTCTCGCGAAGTCCGAGACAAAACCATGTCGATGGCCCGCGTCGATTACGTCCGCGCCGCGATGGCGGTGGGGCCCTTCCGACCGCCGTATCATCACCCGCCACATCCTGCCCAACGTGATGAGCCATGTCATCGTCGCCGTCACGTTGGGTATCCCGACCATCATCCTGCTGGAGTCCTTCCTCGGCTTCCTCGGCTTCGCCGTCAAACCGCCGCTGATCTCTTGGGGCCTGATGCTGCAAGACGCGGGCACTTTTTCTGTGATCGGCTCTTGCCCGTGGATTCTGTCGCCCGTCGGCTTTGTGCTGCTCGCCGTCTTCGCCTTCAACGCGCTGGGTGACGGTCTGCGCGACGCCATTGCCCCGTATTGAGGCCTGACCATGAGCACAGAAGTCGCCATCGAGGCCCGCAACATCGGCGTCAGCTTCAAGGTCGACGGCGGCCAGATCGAAGCCGTCCGCGACGTGTCCTTCACCCTGCACAAAGGCCAAACCATTGCTTTGGTGGGCGAATCCGTCTCGGGTAGATCCGTCACCGCCCGCGCCATCATGAAACTGTTGTCAAAGCGGGCGCGATCCGCACATGTCGGTGCGGCAGTTGATCAAGGAAGGCCTGATCGTTAACGGCATCGGCCAAAGCCGCGCCGACCGCATCGAGCGCGCGAAAACCGCCCTGCGCGACGCGGGCCTGCCCGACACCATCCTGTCGCGCTTTCCGCATGAGTTTTCCGGCGGCCAGCGCCAACGCCTTGCCATCGCCCGCGCCATCGCTCTGGAACCTGAATTCATCCTGCGGGATGAGCCGACCTCTGCCCTTGACCTCTCCGTCCAAGCGCAAATCATTGAACTCTTACGCAAACTTCAGCGCGACCGCGGCCTGGGGATGAAAGCCGCGATCAGCGGCGATGTTGATCTGCTGAAACAAGCCGTCCTGCATGACCCGTTGGTCGGCGCGATCTGCACGCCGGATGAGGTCTGGCAGATGGTCGATGAGCTGCTGGTGGCGCCAGCGCAATGGCTGCCACAATATGCCCCAGCCATTCCAGCGGCTGTTGAACGTCTGAAAACCCCGAAAGTGAAAACCCGCGACGGGGCCGGTGCTGCACGGCTGGAGGTGCGCTCGGTTGAGGAATTACGCGCGGCGGGGGCAAAGAAAAAGCCCGCCGAAGGGCATGGTTTGGGGACCAAGGTGATGGGATAAGCTCAGAACTTATCTAGAATTATCATCCTCTGTGCGCAAATATTCCACCGGGGGAGCGCAGCGAGGGGGGTGTGAAGCCCCCCTACCCGGCCAGCCCATAGACGCGCCGCGCGTTCTGATGGCCGATCAGCGCCTGCTCATCCGCCGACAAATCGCTCAGCATCGCCCGACTCATATCAATCCAACCCGGCAGCCCGACGGCCAAATCCACCACCGGCCAATCGCCGCCCCAGATCATCCGCGCCGGACCAAATACCGCGAGCATCGCATCGGTATAGCGCTGCAATAGCGCCACCCCAGCCGTACCGGGTGCGCAATTTACTGTAATGCCAGAGAATTTCAGCCAAACCTGCGGCAGCGCCGCCATATGCTTCAGCCCTGACAGCCAAGCGTCAAAGCCATCCCCCGCCACATCCGGGTTGCCGCAATGATCCAGCACCAGCACCTGATCCGGACACGCCCGCGCCAACGCTTCAGCAATGCCCAACTGACGGGCGTGGAACACCATATCATAGCTGTAGCCAGCCGCCCCGATCTTGCGGATATTGCGCCGAAAGCCTTCGCTTTGGCTCATCGCATCATCGACCACATGCAGCAAACGCCGGAATCCCACCACCGAAAGCCCGCGACACTCCTCCAGCCATTCGTGAAAGCCTGCATCACTCTCGGGCCGACACGAGGCGATCTGCCCCAGCATACCGCCCTTGCCCACCAGCCCCGCGATCAGCCGTGCCTCGGCCTGATAATCGCCATCATCGACCCCGGTTTCCATGAAAACCGTGCCGATCACCCCCTTGCCCGTCACCAGCCGCGCGTAATCCGCAGGGGTAAAATCACCCTGCAAGGCGGGCACGCCCTCGGTCCACGCATAGCCCAACCTATCGCGCAAAATCAGATGCTGATGGGTATCAATCAGATCCATCCTACCCCTCCCCAAAGGCATCAGGCCCGGCGTTGCCACCGGGCCTGATCATCAATCCGCGATCACGTCTTGGCGTTGCTGGCCCAGACCTTCGATGCCGAGTTCCACCACGTCGCCTGCTTTCAGGTATTTCGGCGGCTTCATCCCCAAACCAACCCCCGGAGGCGTCCCGGTGGAAATCACATCGCCCGGATGCAAGGTCATGAATTGGCTGAGGTAGCTGACCAGATATTTCACCCCGTATACCATGGTCTTGGTGGAGCCGTTCTGCATCTTGCTGCCATTCACCGTCAGCCACATCGCCAGATTTTGCGGATCGGCCACCTCATCCCGCGTCACCAGATACGGCCCGATCTGACCGAAGTTGTCGCAGGATTTGCCCTTGGTCCATTGCCCCGAACGCTCGGTCTGAAAGGCGCGTTCCGAGACATCATTGGTCACGGCATAACCCGCGACGTAATTCATCGCCTCGGCTTCCGAGACATATTTGGCCTTTTTGCCAATGATCACGGCCAGTTCCACCTCCCAATCGGTCTTTTCAGAGGTGCGTGGGATGATGATCGGATCGTTCGGGCCACAAATCGCAGAGGTGGCTTTCATAAAGATGATCGGCTCTGGTGGCACTGTAGCCCCCGTTTCGGCAGCATGGTCCGAGTAATTCAGTCCGATACAGATGAATTTCCCGGTGCCCGCCACGCATGGCCCCAGACGCGCGCCCTGCACAATCGGCAAGCGCGCTGGGTCCGCCGCACGGATTGAAGCCATCCCCGCATCTGACAAAACGTCGCCGCCGATATCCGATACAATCGCCGACAGATCGCGCACCGTGCCGTCACTGTGCAAAATACCGGGTTTTTCAGCCCCTGCGGGGCCATGACGAAGCAGTTTCATGATTAATCCTTATGCATTGGCCCAACCGCCGTCGATCACATGCGCGACCCCGGTGGTGTAGGTGGATTCGTCGGAAGCAAGATAGGTGACCAAAGCCGCGATTTCCTCGGGCTTACCAATCCGGCCAATCGGTTGGCGGGCGATAAACGCCGCCTTCGCGGCCTCATAATCGCCGGTATCGCGCAGGCGCTGCTCTAGGCTGGGGCTTTCCACCGTGCCGGGGCAAATCGCGTTACAGCGGATGCCCTTGCCAATGAAATCCACCGCGATGGATTTGGTCAGGCCGATCACCCCGGCCTTCGTCGCACCATAGACAAAGCGGTTGGGCGCCGCGATCACGCTTGAGGCCACCGAGGCCATATTGATGATCGACCCGCCACCGTTCGCAATCATCCCCGGCAGAAACGCCTTACACATCCGGTACATAGCCGTCATGTTCAGATCCAGCGAGAACGCCCATTGATCCTCATCACAGTCCAGGATCGAGCCTGCGGCCACAAAGCCCGCGCAGTTGAACAGCACATCAAACGGCCCCAGCGCCGCAACTGCTGCAATCGCAGCCGGATCGCGCACGTTCAGAACCCGCGTCTCAATGCCCTCTGCCGCCAGTTCCGCCAGCGCCTTCTCGTTCACGTCGGTGGCCAGAACCTGCGCCCCCTCGCGCGCCATCATCAGCGCCGAGGCCCGCCCGATGCCCTGCCCCGCCGCCGTGATCAGCGCGCGTTTGCCTTGAAGCCGTCCCATATCATCCTCCGCTTTGCCCGCACCATGCCGCCATCAGGCGGGCAGGTCCATCATCTTGGTGAAAATTTCCTGCCGCACGTCGAGCAAAACCTCCTCGACCAGCCGCGCCTGCGGCCCGCACATCCATGCCATCACGCTCGCCGGAACCGCCGGACGCACCAGCTTTTCCTGGGGGATTTTCGAGATCGGATTGAACCCCGCATCCCGGATCGCCCCCTGCATCGCGGTATCGGTGGGCGGGATTCCAACGAAAAACGTTTTCACATCCGGTGCCAATTCCATCGCCATCATTTGGCTAAGCATCCGCATCCCGGCTTTGGTGGCACAATACACAGTCCAACCCTCCATCGGCGTCGTCGCAGCCCCAGTGCCCGCGTTCACAATTACCCCCTGCGCGGCGCGCAACAACGGCAGCGCCGCAATCGCCATCCGGTGCACCCCGATCACATTCACCGCAAAAGCCGGAGCCAGCGCATCACTCGCCAGTTCCGCCAGCGGCCCGATTGGCGTGATCATGCCGGCGTTGTTCACCAACACATCCAGCCGCCCCGATTCGGCGGTAATCCGGGCAATCGCCGCATCAACATCCGTCTGTTTGGTTACATCCAGCACCAGCACGGTGGCTGCCGCAGGCAACTCCTCAACGCTTTCGCCCGAGAACACCCCGGCGAACACCTTTGCACCCCCATCCACCAGAATCCTGACCAATTCCGCGCCTATGCCCCTGCCCGCCCCGGTCACAAGTACGGTGCGCCCCGTCAGATCTGGCACAGGAACAGGAGCTAGGTTGAACATTTTTCTTGACCTCAGATTGCTAAGCGTTGTTAATTGGCCTTACCAATTATCGAAGTATCGCGATCTGGCCTGCCTGTCAAAACATAAAGCCAACGCGGTGAGGGGGAAATATGACGAAAATAGCGCGGATCGAGCCGATCCCGATTGAATACCCCGATCCGAACGATTTCGGCACCATCCGGCGCACCGTGCTGGTGCGGGTCGAAACCACGGATGGCGTGGTCGGTTGGGGCGAAAGCATTGCGATGTGGCCCGAGGCGTGCAAGGCCACGGCCTTGGTGATCCGCGAAGGGCTGACTCCGATCCTGCTGGGCGAACCCCTTGATATTGAAACGCTTTGGGTCAATATGCGCCGTCATGTCTGGTGGTATGGCGAAGGCGGTATTGCTTCGCTTGCGATTTCCGGCATCGACATGGCGTTGTGGGATATTCGCGGCAAACTGGAAGGCAAGCCGCTCTATGAGCTGTTCGGCGGGCTGAAGCACGATCGCCTGCTCGCCAACGCCTCCAGTCATGTCAACAAGAAGGGCGAGGCGGCTTGTGTCGCCGATGTCGAAGGCTTTTTCGCCAACGGTTTCCGCTCCACCAAGCTGGGCTTTGCGAAAAAGGGCGAAAGCAATATCGGTGGTGACCCGGATACCGATGTGTCCTTCATCCGCGCCCTGCGTTCCGCCCTCGGCCCCGATGCGGGCATCTTGGTGGATATCGGCAATGGCGTGCGTTGGGATGTGGACACCGCCATCAGCGTTGCCAATCGGATGCACGATCTGGGCATCGGCTGGTACGAAGAACCGCTCTACGTCACCGACGACGCGGGCTACCGCAAACTCCGCGCCCATACCAAGGTTCGTCTTGCGTCGGGAGAGCGGGAATTCACCGAAGCCGGCTACCGCCGTCAGATGGAGTTCGTGCAAGCGGTGGATGTCTACGGCGTCGATCCCGCCCGCGTCGAAGGCATCACCGGCTTCCGCCGCGTCGATGCACTGGCCACGCAATACGGCAAGACGGTGAACGCTCACGCTTGGTCTACGGGCATCACCACGGCGGCAAGCTTGCATCTTTCTTTGGCGTCGCCAAATACCGAAGTCTTTGAATTCAAACCCTTCCCCGTTATCGTGCAGGACGAACTTCTCGCCGAGAAAATCTGGCACAAAGACGGCTGGGCCTATCCGCTACATGGCCCCGGTCTGGGCATCGAGGTGCAAGAAGACGTTGTGCGCCGGATCGCGATGCAATGACACTAAAGCCCCCCACCGAGGACGATATCCGCAAAGGCGGCTTTTCCACCCCGTGGGATGCGCCGATGATCCCACCGTTCCCGTTCCGCTTTCGCAACGCCGAAATCCTGACGGTGTATTGGCGGACAGATCCCGCCGCGATGGCCTTCCTGCTGCCACCGCCCCTGCGTGCCGAAGGCGAGGTGGTCTGCTGCCATATCTACAAGATGAATGACACCGATTGGCTTGGCCCCTACTTGGAAGCCAATGTGATGTTCGGCGCGTCCTTTGGCACCCGCCAAGGTGCCTATTCCCCCTATCTGGTGCTGTCGTCTGATGTTGGCGTCAGCCATGGCCGCGAAATCCACGGCCAGCCGAAAAAGCTAGGAAAGCCAACGCTTGAGGCGCGCGGCGATCTGTTCGTCGGCACCGTTGAACGCAATGGCATCGACGTGTTGACCGCCACCTTGCCCTACAAACAGCACCCCTGTGATCCGGCCCGCCTGAAACCCTATTTCGACTTCGCCACCAACCTGAACCTGAAAGCCATCGACCATATCGACGGCACCCCGGCGATCCGCCAACTCACCTCGCGAAAGCTGTCGGACGTGGTGGTGCATGAATGTTGGGAAGGCCCCTGCACCGTCGAGTTGCGCCCCAATGCACAGATGCCGATCTTCCGCCTGCCCGTGCTGGAGCCCTTGCAAGGCTTCTACTGGCGGGCCGATTTCACCCTCGTCCCCGGCGAGATTATCCATGATTATCTGAAGGTTGCGCCATGAAAGTTGTTGTCACGGATTACACCTTCCCCGCCCTTGACCAAGAGGCCGCCGCAGCCCAAGCCGCCGGGGCAAACTTCGCATCCTATCAATGCAAATCCGCCGCCGAAGTCGCCGCCGCCGTCGCAGGCGCTGACGTGGCCGTGGTGCAATTCGCCGCCTTCGGCCCCGAAGCCGCCGCCGCCGTCAATCCCGGTGCCACGGTGATCCGCTACGGCGTTGGCTATAACAACATCGACCTCGCCGCCTGCGCCAAACACGGGCTGAAAGTCGGCTACGTCCCCGACTATTGCGCCGATGAAGTCGCCGACCACACCGCCGCCGCCGCTTTGACCCTGCTGCGCAAATTGGTGCCAATGGATCAATCGGTGCGCGCGGGCGAATGGGCGGCGGTGAAGATCGCCAAGCCCATGAAACCGTTTAACAAAACCAACTTCGGCTTCTTCGGCCTTGGCAATATCGGCCGCGCTGTTCATACTCGCCTGAAAGGCTTCGGCTTCCAATTCCTCGCCGCCGATCCCGGTCTGACCGAGGCGCAAGCGGCGGAAATATCTGTCCGTAAGGTCACCCCCGAAGCCCTGCTGGCCGAGGCCGATATCATCAGCCTGCACGCCCCGGCCACCGCAGAGACCACCGAATATTTCAACGCCGCCCGCCTGAAAACCATGCAGCCGCACGCGATGCTGGTAAACTCCGCCCGCGGTCAGTTGATCAACGAAGCCGACTTAGCCCAAGCCCTGACCGCAGGCACCATCGCCGCCGCCGCGCTTGACGTGTTCCATGTCGAGCCACTGCCCGCCGATAGCCCTTTGCGCAAAGCCCCCAATCTGCTGCTGACCCCGCACGCCGCTTGGTATTCCGAAGCCGCGATCCATCAACTGCAGTTCCTTGTGGCCAACGACATTACCCGCGCGCTTGCAGGCCAAGGCCCGCGTAAACCAGTGCCAAGCTAACCCACGGGCAACCAAGGGAAATAACCCGGCACGGGGTGCGTGCCACCAAATCTGGGAGGATTACCATGAAACACGTTCTACTCGGCGCAGCCGCAGCACTGATGCTGACCACCGCCAATTTCGCCTATGCCGACACCATCAAACTGGAACCCGGCAAAGAAACCAACATGGTTTTGCTGCCGAAATTCCTTGGTATTCTGGTGTTCGATCAGGCCAATGAAGGCGCGCAAGAAGCCCATAAAGAGCTCGCCAACCCCGGCAAACTGGAATTCACCGGCCCGACCCCGGAAAACTCCACCGCTGGCCAGATCGAAATCATGACCACAGCAGGCACCCAAAAACAGGGTGCTGTGATGCTGTCGAACAACGCGGGCGACCAGATCGTGCCTGCCGCCGAAGCCGCCCAAGCCGCTGGCACCAAAGTTGTGACATGGGACAGCCCGATCCCCGGCGGCAAGGGCGAAAGCGTGTTCGTGGCACAGGTCGATTTCGGCTCGATCGGCACCGTGATGGCCGATATGGCGCATTCGATCCTCGGCGGCAAAGGCAAGATGGCCGTGCTGTCGGCCACCCCGGATGCCTCGAACCAGAACGCTTGGATCGAGTCGATGAAGGCCGCTCTGGCTGCCGATCCAAAGTACAAAGACATCGAACTGGTCGACGTGGTTTATGGCGATGACCAAGCCGAAGTTTCCTACAACCGCGCATTGGCTTTGGTCGATAAATATCCCGACCTCGGTCTGATCATGTCGCCGACCACCGTGGGCATCCAAGCCTCGGCAAAAGCCATGCAGGACGAGGGGTTGTGCGACAAAGTTAAAGTGTCTGGCCTTGGTCTGCCGTCGGAAATGGTCAGCTACACGATGAACGGCTGTGCGCCGGAATTCGCTTTGTGGGACTTCCGCGATCTGGGCTATCTCACCTATTACACCGCTTACGGTCTGGCCACGGGTCAGCTGAAAGGCGAAATCGGCGAGACGTTTACCGCGGGCCGCATGGGTGATTACGCGATTGAGGCCGATCCGGGCCGCGAAGGTGCCAAGCGCATCCTGATGGGGCCATTCACCGTCTATAACAAAGACAACGTCGAAGCCGCTGCAAAGTAAGGCTTTTTCGCGCGGCCGGAGTATATCCGGCCGCGTCCCTTCCGACGGAATGACCCTATGACCTTAGCCCCCACGCTCGCGCTGCGCGAAGTCTCGAAAAACTTCGGGATGACCGCTGCCCTCACCGATATGACGCTGGAGCTGTTTCCCGGCGAGGTTCACGCCATTGTCGGCGAGAATGGTGCGGGAAAATCCACCATGATCAAGATCATGACCGGGATTCACCAGCCTTCCTCGGGCGTGCTGGAGGTTGATGGCGCACCCGTTGTGCTGAACGGCTCAAAAGCCGCCCGGTTGCGGGGAATTGCCGCAATTTACCAAGAACCGATGGTGTTCCCCGATCTGGATGTCACCGAAAACATCTTCATTTCCGCCACGTCCGGCCTGTTCCTCAACCGCCCCGCCATGCGCCGCAAGGCCCGCGACCTCATCGCCCGCATCGGCATGACGCTGGATGTGGATCGTATCGCCTCTGGCCTTTCCTTGGCCGAACAGCAAGCGGTGGAAATCGCCCGCGCCCTCAGCCAAGACGTGCGCGTGCTGATCATGGATGAGCCCACCGCCAGCCTTTCTGCGCATGAGGCCTCTGAACTCCGCCGAATTGCCCGCGCTTTGGCCGAGGATGGGGTGTCCGTCGTCTATATCTCGCACCGTTTGGAGGAAGTTTTTGAACTTGCCAACCGGGTTTCGGTGATCCGCGACGGCAAGCATATCTCCACCAAGCTGATCGCCGACACCGATCCGCAAACCCTGATCGCCGAGATGGTGGGCCGCGAGGTCGGCAATTATTTCACCAAGATGCCCTCGACCGCCACTTCGGAAACTTTGCTGTCGGTGCAGGGCCTTAGCGTTGATGGCGTGTTTCAAGACATCACCTTCGACATCAAACGCGGCGAAATCCTCGCCATGGCCGGCCTGATCGGCGCGCGCCGCACCGATGTGGCTTTGGCCCTGTTTGGGATGCTGAAAACCAGCGCAGGGACGGTGACTTACAAAGGCCATCCGCTGAAAATCACCTCATCGCGGGGGGCGATTGATGCCGGCATCGCCTATGTCTCGGAAGATCGCCGCAAGCTGGGTCTGGCGATGGCGCTGCCGATCCGCTGGAACATCAGCCTTGCCACCTTGCAGAAATACCTGACCCCCATGGGCCTGATCAACACCCGTGCCGAGATCGCAACCGCTTGGGATTACAAGAAAAAACTGAACATCCGCACCCCAAATACCGACATTGCCGTGGGCAATCTCTCCGGGGGCAACCAGCAAAAGGTGATGCTGGCGAAATGGCTGAACATGGCGCCCGACTTGCTGATCGTCGATGAACCCACACGCGGCATCAACGTCGGCGCGAAAGCCGAAGTCCACGCCCTGATCCGCGCCTTCACCGCAGCGGGCGGCACGGCTTTGGTGATCTCGTCAGATCTGCCCGAAGTCCTCGCCCTCGGCGACCGCATTCTGGTGATGCGCGAAGGCCGCCAGATGGCGATCATTAACCACGACGATGCCAGTCAGGAATCCATCATGGCGCTTGCCACCGGACAAAAGGACGCCGCCTGATGGGCCTGATTTCCCGCCTTTCCCCCGCCGCTTTGCGCATCCTCGCGCTGCTCGCGGTGCTTGCCATCGTCATCCTGTTCTTCGCCTCCCAAATCGAAGGCTACCTGAATGGCCGCCTGTTCAACCGGATCTCCTCCTCGGTCGCGATCATGGCGCTGATCGCCACCGGACAGACCCTAGTGATCCTGACCCGCAACATAGACCTCTCGGTAGGTTCGGTCGTCGGCTTTTCGGCCTTCGCCACAGGCTCGATCATCACCAACCACCCCGAGCTTAACCCCTTGCTTTTGTTGCTCTACGCCGCCCTCGTCGGCACCAGTTTCGGCATCGTCAACGGCCTCTTGGTGGCCTACGCCCGCGTGCCGTCGATCATCGTCACCCTCGCCACCATGGCGCTGTTCCGTTCCTTCCTCGTCGAATATTCCAACGCCAAATCCATCACCTCCGACAGCCTGCCCACATGGCTCACCGATTTCCCCAACCTGCCCGTGTTCTCGATCGGCAGTCTGGAGTTCCGCGCCGGCTTCACCGCCAGCCTCGTCGTGGTGATCCTCGTCCACCTCTGCCTCACCCGCCTGCGCCCCGCCCGCGCCTTGTTCGCGGTCGGCTCCAACCCCGAAGCCGCCGACATGGCGGGCATCGACGCCAAACGCGTGGTGTTCGCGGCCTTCGCGCTCTCCGGTCTGATGGCAGGCCTCGCGGGCTTCATGTTCCTCGCCCGCTTTGGCAACATCACCGTGGTCGCGGGGCTGGGGTTCGAGCTGAAATCCGTCGCCTCAAGCGTCGTCGGCGGCGTCAATATCTTCGGCGGTTCCGGCTCGGTGATCGGCGCCTTCCTCGGCGCGATCCTCGTTGACCTCTTGGAGACCTCCCTCGTCCGCTGGGCGGTCGTCTCGGAATTCTGGCGCGAGGCCGTATTGGGCGCGCTGATCCTGCTCGCCGTCGCCACCGACACCATTCTGTCGCGCCGCCTGACCCGCTTGCGCGCCAAAAAATCGAAGGAGGTTGCAAAATGAGCCGTCTGTTCAGCTGGGAAGGCTTCCTGTTCGCCTGCCTCGTGGTGATCTTCGCCTTCAACGCCATCGCAGCACCGGATTTTCTTGGTATATCCAATCAAATCAACCTGTTCCAACTTTCCATCGAGAAAATCATCCTCGCCCTCGTGATGACCTTCGTGATCATCAACGCCGAGATTGACCTTTCCGTCGGCTCAATGATGGGCCTCTCGGCCTGCACCTTCGGCTACCTCTACCAAATGGGCGTCCCCGCGCCGCTGGTAATCCTGATCTGCCTGACCATCGGCATCGCGGGCGGGTTGTTCAACGGCTGGTTCGTCGCCCGCCTTGGCCTGCCCAGCCTCGTCGTCACCCTCGCCACCCTGATCGGCTTTCGCGGCCTTGCCCGCGTCATGCTGGAAGATCGCGGCATCGGCAGCTTTCCGGATTGGTTCGCCGCCTTGGGGCAAAAGGGCTTGATCGGTCCGGTGCCCTTCGCACTGATCGCCTTTGTGGTGCTGTTCATCCTCCTTTACATCCAGCTGGAACGCTCGGGATTTGGCCGCAAAACCTATGTCATCGGCTCTAACCGCGATGTCGCCGACTTTGCCGGCATCGACACCGCCCGGCATAAAATCATCATCTTCACCATGTCCGGGGCATGCGCCGCCTTCGCAGGCCTGCTCTACGCCGCGCGCGTCGGTGCCGTGCGCGGCGACGTGGCTTCCGGGTTTGAACTCGACGTGATCATCATCGTCCTCCTTGGTGGCGTCAGCATTTTCGGCGGTAAAGGCACTTTGGTCGGCACCCTGCTGTCCATCCTGATCGTGCTGAACCTGCGTAACGGCATGGCGCTGCTCAGCATCACCGGCCATATCCAAACCGGAGTGATTGGCCTATTGCTGATCGCATCCGTGGTGATCCCACGCATCAAACTTCCTACCCCTAGGTCCCTCAAGCCCGAGGTTGCAGCATGACCGATCCGATCCGCATCGAATTTGAGACCCCGATCCAGCGCGAATCCGTCGCTGAAATGGTGGTGCGTCGCATCCTCGACATGGTGAAATCCGGCGTGCTGAAAGCCGGAGACGCGCTGCCGCCCGAACGCGATCTGGCGCTGTCGCTGGATGTATCGCGCCCCTCGGTCCGTGAAGCAATGCGGGGACTTGCGGTGTTGGGCGTGGTGAAATCGCGCCAAGGCGGCGGCGCCTATATCTCTGATCTCGGCCCCGACGCCCTGCTGGGCCCCATCCAGTTTTACCTGTCGCTGGAACAGATGAACATTCGCGAGTTGTACGACGCCCGCTCCCTGATCGAATCCGATGTCGCCCGCCGCGCCGCCGTCAACATCGCCGACGCCGATCTGGCGCGACTCGAAGCGGTGCTGGCAGCCCAACACGACACCATCGGCGACGCGCTGGCCTTCCGCAAATCCGACTTTGAGTTCCACGAAATCATCTGGATCGGTTCCGGCAATGCCTTTCTGAAACGCATTGGCGAGACCCTGAACGTGATCGGGCTGGAATTCCGCAAACGCGCCTCGGAACGCCCCGGCGTGCTGGAACAATCGCTGCAAGACCACCGCCACCTGCTGGATGCGCTCAAGGCCCGCGACCCCGCCGCCGCCGCCAGCGCCGCCGAGGCGCATATGCAGAACGTCTACCAATCCACCGTCGCACAGGAAGAGTAACATGGCCAAAATCGGAGTCGTCGGCATCGGTTGGTGGGCCTGTTTCAATCACATTCCCGCCCTGCAAGCATCAGCAGACGTTGATAAAATCGCGATCTGTGATCTTGATCCAGCGCGTCTCGCACAAGTCGGCAATCAATTCGACATCTCTGCCCGCTATAGCGATGTGGCCGAAATGATCAAAGCCGAACGCCTCGACGGCGTGATCATTTCCACCCCGCATGTCGCCCACACCCGCCCCGCCATCGCCGCTCTGCAAGCAGGCGCGCATGTGTTGGTCGAAAAGCCGATGGCCACTTCTGCCGCCGACGGCCGCGCCATCGCTGCGGCGGGCGTGGCCGCAAACCGTGAAGTGCTGATCTCCACCGGCCTCAACTACACCAACTTCACCGCCCAAGCCGCCGCTTGGGTGCAAAGCGGTAAAATCGGCCAGATCCGCCACGCCGTCTGCCAAATGGGCAGCGCGCTGCATGATCTTATGGCCGGAGAGCCGATGCTGGAAACCGCCACCCATCTGTTCCGCCCCCCGGCCTCGACATGGTCCGACCCTGCCAAGGCGGGCGGCTATGCTTGGGGCCAGATGAGCCATTCGCTAGCTTGGCTGTGCTACGTTGCCGATGTGAAATTCCAATCCATCTACTGCCTTGATGGCAAAAGTAAAACTGGCGTTGACTACTACGACGCCGCCGTCGGCCGCTGCACCAATGGTGCTACCGTGGCACTTTCTGGGGCTTCGACTGTGCCAAAGCAACGCGGGATGCACACCGATGTGCGGATATATGGCACCGAAGGCGTGATCTGGTTTGATTGCGAATCCGACCGCGCCCGCCTTGAACTTTCCCGCCTCGACGGCAGCAATGTGACTTATGCCATGGCTCCCGGTGAGGCCGATTATGACGGTGCCCTGCCCGTCAGCCATTTCGCCGCCCTCTGCGCCGGAAAGCCCGTCGGCAACCCCGCCAATGGCGAAAACGGCGCCCGCGTCACCGAAGCCATCGCGGCGATGTATGCCTCAGCCGCCTCTGGCCAAGCCGCGCAGATCGAAGGTTAAGATGCAACTGTCGCTTACGTCATGGTCTTTCCCCGCCTGTAGCTTGCAAGAATGTGCCGCCATCAGCCGCGCTTTGGGCATCGGCGCGCTGGATGTGGGTCTGTTTTACCGCTCAGGTCTTAACAAATCGGAAATTCTCGCTGATCCGAAAGCCGCAGCAGAACCGCTTCGCAGCCTCGGCGTCACCATTCCAAATTACTACCATCTGTTTGGCGAAGGCATCAGTGGTCAAAACCTGTCCCTCCCCAGAACAATATCTCAGAATATCAAAGACATCGAAGCCGTTCTCACCTTCGCCGACGCGGCCAATATCGCCTCTGTCTTCATCCTGCCCGGCGTCATCAACCCCGGCCAATCCCGTGATCGCGCCGCTGCACAAGCCGCCGAATCGATCAAAGCCCTGCTGGACGTCGCCTCGCACCACCGTGCCCGCCTCTGCATCGAACCGCATGTCCATAGCTGGGCCGAAAGCCCCGCCCTGACCCAGCGCCTGATCGACCAGACTGGAGTCGGATTGGCCTTGGATTACAGCCACTTCACCTGTCTCGGCTACCGTCAGGACGAAATCGACCCGCTCGCCAAACACGCCACCCATGTCCATCTGCGCCAAGCCAAAATGGGGCTTCTGCAAGCCAAATTCGCCCAAGGCACCCTGAATTTCCCCGCCATGTTTGCCACCCTGCGCGACGCGGGCTATCAGGGCCATCTGGCGCTGGAAGCCGTGCATCAAGACTACATGAACACCCTCACCGAAGACGTGCTGACAGAAACCATCCTGATGCGCGATTGTTTCCAAAACTGGAAAGGTTAACGATGCCCGGATATGCTTGGGTGCTGGAAGTCCGCCCCGGATACGAGGTTGAATACCTCAAACGCCACGACGAAATCTGGCCGGAAATGCTGGACGCCCTGCGCGCAGCAGGCATCCGCAACTACAACATCTTCCGCCACGGACTGACCCTGTTCGGCTTCTTCGAGACCGATGATCTAGAGGCCACCAAGGCCCATCTGCGCACATCCGACGTCGATAAGCGCTGGGGCGCATGGATGGCGCCGATCATGAAAATAGAGATCGACCCCACCACCAACTACCCGTATCTGCTGCCAAAACAGTTCTATATGGCGTGATCAGGCCTTGATCCGCGCCCCCGTCGGATCATAAAGCGCGCCTAGATGCAGCTTGGCCGCCACCCGCTCTGACGCCACCTCCAGCTCATAGCTGCCGCTTGTCATGAACGCCTCGTCCACCCCCGCGCGGCGCACATAGCCATAGCCAATCGGCTTGCCAATCGTATGGCCAAACCCGCCGGACGACAGCCAGCCTACCCGCTCACCATTGCGGTAGATTGTTTCGCGCCCAAGCAAAATCACCTCAGGGTCCTCCACCGTAAACGCCGCCAACCGCTTCTTCACGCCCCCCGAAAGCTGTGCCTCTAGCGCCGCACGACCCAGAAAATCCACGCCCGATTTCATCTTGCAGGCCCAGAGCAGCCCCGCCTCGACCGGCGTATGATCCGGCCCGATATCCGCCCCCCAAGCCCGATAGCCCTTCTCCAGCCGCAACGTCTCGATCGCCCGGTAGCCCGCGTTCACCACGCCACCGCCCGCCATCAGCGCCTCATACACCGTCACCGCGACATCGGTCGGCATGTGCAATTCCCAGCCGAGTTCGCCGACATAGGTCACCCGCAACGCCAAAACCGGACAGCCCGCCACCGAAATCCGCCGCGCGGTGCCAAATTTGAACCCCTCATTCGACAAATCATCCGGGCACACCCGCGCCAAAACGCGGCGCGCATCCGGCCCCATCAGCGACAGCACCGCCGAGCCAGAGGTCACATCGACCAACTGACAATTCCCGGTCAGATTGCGCGAAATCCAGTCGAAATCATGCGTGGCAAAGCCGGTGCCTGTGACGATGTAAAACTCATCCCAAGCCATGCGCGCCACCGTCACATCCGCCTCAATGCCGCCGCGCGCGTTCAGCATCTGCGTATAGGTCAGCGACCCCACCGCGCGATCCACATTCCCCGCCGCAATATAATTCAACGCCTTGGCAGCATCTGGTCCCTTCAGCACAAACTTCGCAAACGAGCTTTGATCAATCAGCACCGCTCCTTCCCGGCACGCCAAATGCTCACGCCGCACCTGATCCCACCAGCCCGGGCGCTGGTAGGAATAGCGGTCCACTGGCACTTCCCCAACTGACAAATCTGCAAACCAATTCGGCCGCTCCCAGCCGAGTTTCTCGCCAAAACACGCCCCCGCCGCCTGCAAATGCCCGTACAAAGCCGAGCGTCGGGTCGGTCGCGCCGAGGTCATTTCCTCAGACGGCCAAGCGATGGTGTAGTGTTTGCCGTAAGCTTCCAACGTCCGCGTCCGCACCCAATCCGTGCTCTGATGTACCTTTCCAAACCGCCGAATATCCACCGGCCACAGATCATAGGGTGCCTCACCCTTGGTCGCCCATTCCGCCAACGCCATGCCCGCACCGCCGCCTGAGGCGATGCCAAAGGCGTTAAACCCCGCCCCCACATAGAAATTCTTCAATTCCGGCGCTTCGCCCAAGATGAAATTGCCATCTGGCGTGAAGCTTTCCGGCCCGTTCAGAAGCTGCTTCACCCCCGCCGTCGCCAGCGCCGGCACGCGGGCAATCGCATCCTCCATGAATTGGCCGTAGTGATCGAAATCCGAGGTCAGCAGGTCGAAATGAAAGTCCTCCGGTATCCCCTTCACCGCCCAAGGCTTCGGGTTTGGCTCATAGCCGCCCCAGACCAAACCACCGACATCTTCCTTCCAATAGGTCAGTCGATCCGGGTCGCGCAAGGTTGGAAAACCCGGCGTAACCCCTTCAATACGCTCGGTAATCATATACTGATGCTCGACCGAAACCAGCGGCACATTCACCCCCAACGATCCCGCCAGCACCCGAGTCCACTGCCCGGCGCAGCAGATCACCTTCTCGCATTCCACCACCCCGAACGGCGTTTCCACCCCACGAATGCGCCCGTCTTCCACGATCACCCGCGTCACCGGGGTGTCCTCAAAAATCTTCACCCCCGCCATCCGCGCGCCTTTGGCAAGGCTTTGCGTGATATCCGAAGGGTTCGCCTGCCCGTCGGTCGGCAGGTAAGCCGCACCCACCAGATCATCTATCGTCATCAGCGGCCACAGATCCTGCGCCTCTTGCGGCGTCAGCAGATGCATCTCCAACCCAAACGATTTCGCCGTGGTCGCTTGCCGTTTCACTTCCGTCCAGCGCGCCTCATTGCAGGCCAGCCGCAGCCCGCCATTCATCTTCCAGCCGGTCTGCAAGCCGGTTTCCGCTTCCAGACGTTTGTACAACTCCACCGAATATCCCAACAACTGCGTGATGTTAGCCGAAGTTCGCAACTGCCCGACCAGCCCCGCCGCATGGAAGGTCGTGCCTGAGGTCAGCTTTTTCCGCTCCAACAAAACCGTGTCGGTCCAGCCGAGTTTTCCCATGTGATAGGCGGTCGAGCAGCCAATAATCCCGCCGCCAATGATGACGGCACGCGCGGTAGAGGGGAGGTCAGCCATGATATCCTCAGGAGTTTTCAAAGGCCGCAAATGCTGCCCGATAGGTGGAAAGGTTTTGCGCCGTATAGGCGGCATAGTCGAAATCAATCTCGGAATAGATCTCAGACACCATGCTCCACAGCGTCTCACGCAGCGCTGCCGCCGCCTTCATCGCCCGGTACTTGCGCCACATCACGGCATCGGGCTCATGGCCGAAATACTTGGTTAACATCCGCGCTTCTTGCCGCTCTGACAGCCCGTTATTCGCCGCCAACCCGCCCAGATCAAACAGCGGTGAGTTGAATCCGGCATAGTCCCAGTCGATCAACCACATCCGCGTGCCGTCATGCAGAAAATTTGCCGGAAGCAGGTCATTATGGCCAAAAATCAGATCAATTTGCCCGACCGCCGCCTCTAACCGCGCCGCCTGCCCCAACAATTCCGGCAGCGCGGGGGCGTAACCCGATCCCGCATCCCGCAGCGTCCCGGCATAATCGCGCAGCACATGAAACACCCAAAACACCAGCGCAGGGCCGCGTAAATACTGCGGAATATCGCGATGCGCCCGCGCCACCAGCGCCAGCGCTTGATCCAGAACCGCATCATCGGCAAAATCCGCAGCCGTCATGGTGCGGCCCTGAATATGACCGATCACCAAGGCCCCCGGTTGATGGTAAATCACCGGCGGAGAGACCCCTGCCGCATGGGCCGCGCGGCTGGCCGACAGTTCATTGAACCGCAAGATCTGGTGCAATGGTATGTCTTCACCGATCCGCACCACCACCTTTTGTGCATCATCTTCCGCGACGAAATTCACATTGGTGATGCCGCCGCCCAAAGGCTCCACCCGTACGGCCCCCCGCCAAATCGGCAGATTTTGCACCCTTTGCAGTGGAGTCATCACCCCTCCTAGCGTTTGCCGTAGAACAAGCCTACCACATGCTCGGCTTCGGCAAAGAACAACCAGCGCGCCGCCAAAGCGCCGGTCAGATGGCATATCGCGGCCAGCACGAACGCCCAACATTCGCCCGAAATCGCCAACAAAACAGCTGGAATCACAGCCGCCAAAGCCAGCGCAATCGCCCGCAGCTTTTGTGCATGTTTGCGCCCCACCACGAAAATCATCTCGCGCAAAAGGTAATTCCCCGCCGTATGCGCCTGCTCAAACACCGTCACTTCGCCGATCCGGTCAAGCCCGGTCGCCGTGCCCAAGGTCTGCGCGCGCCGTGCAAACTGGCCATCACCGACCTGCCAAATCGCCAGCAACACCACGACCAGAGCGGCAAGCAATACTGCAGCAAAACTCTGCCCTGCCAGAACCGCGCCACCCGCCAGCGCAAAGGCCAGAAACATCACCGGCGTTAACCAATGATGCCAGCGCGGCACCGCTTTGATCTGGGCATAAATCATCGAGGTGGTGAACACCGTGGCCAGCGCCAACGCCCCACCCAGCCAGCCGAACGGGCGCGGCAGGCCCAAGTTAACCCAATCTGACAACGCCATCGGTGCCAGCAAAACCAAGGCCGCAACCGAGGTCCAAGCCTCGCGGCTCAGCCAACTTGTCCGCCACTGCGAAAACGCCAAAAGCGCGCGTTGCGGGTTGCCCAAGTGGAAGGTCGAAGCCAAAAGCCCAATCACGGCAAGAGCATAGCCGATCCCCCACCACAGAAACGCCAGCACCCCGGACGGATGTACGAAACCGAAGCCCAGGAAGAACAACAGGCCAAACCCTGCCCCTGACAGCACCGAAAACAGGATAACCGAAGGTGCCGGATGCATCAGATCTTCCCCAAAACGCGGTCAAGCTATCCGGCGAAACCGCTGGCCTTGATGTCGAGCAGCGGCGCCAAAACGCTGGCATCCTGCCGTACATCTTTCTTGCGCGGTGGTAGATAACGGTTAACCGGCTTGGTGCCCAGATCGGGCATCAAGGCATAGCCGCCCCGTTCCGCACTCAGGCGGCTGACCTTGCTATCGGGGTCGGCGAAATCACCGAAATGCCGCGCCCCCGTGGGGCAACCGCGCACACAGGCGGGTTCGCGGTCTTCTTCGGGTAGATTTTCATTGTAAATCCGGTCGACACACAGCGTGCATTTCTTCATCACCCCCGCCGCCGCATCCATCTCGCGCGCGCCGTAAGGGCAGGCCCAAGCGCACAGACCACAGCCGATGCAGGCGTCCTCGTTTACCAAAACGATGCCGTCTTCGCTGCGCTTATAGCTTGCGCCGGTCGGGCAGACGGTGACGCAAGGCGCATCCTCGCAATGCAGGCAGGAACGCGGGAAATTGATCGTTTGTGCAGCACCCTCAATAGGTTGCACGGCATAGCTGTGAACACGGTTTAAGAAAGTACCGGAAGGATTTGAACCATAAGGGTTTTGGTCAGACAAAGGCACTCCGTAACCCTGATCGTTCCAGCCCTTGCAAGCCGTGACGCAAGCCTGACAGCCAACGCAAGTGTCCAGATCAATCGCCAGACCCAGCCGCTTTTCTGTCGAAACGGGTAAAGCTGTCATGCGCGCTCCCTCCCTTGCGGCACCACGCGCGGAATCGGCGCGAAACTTGGTTCAGACTGCGTCTTTGCCCCCACCCGCTCAATCCGCACCCGCAAATCGAACCACGCCGCCTGGCCAGTCACCGGATCAGAGTTCGACAGCCGCGCGCCATCGCCCTTGTCCGGCAGCAGTTCCGAGATCAAATGGTTCAGCAGAAATCCCGTCGTGGCCTCGGAAGCACCGTCGTCCAGCGCCCAAGCCCCCTTGCGTTTGCCAATCGCATTCCATGTCCAAACCGTGTTCTCGTTCAGCGCCGCCATATGTGCAACAGGCACGGTGATGCCGCCATTGGGTGAGATCACCCTTGCATAATCGCCGTCCCTAAACCCATGTTCCACCCAGATTTTTGTCGGCAGATAGAGGAAATTCGTGCCCCGAATCTGCCGCAGCCACGCGTTCTGACTGCCCCAGGAATGGTACATATCCATCGGCCTTTGGGTGATCGCATGCACCGGATAGCCCCAGCCGGTCGCTTCCAGATCGCCAAACGGTGGATACCAGATCGGCAGCGGGTCCATCGCCCGCTTCAGCCTTTCGCGCAGATGATCGGGCGGCTGGATCGGCCCCAAACCTTCCGCTGCCGCCTGAAACTTGCGCATCGGTTCCGACCAGATCGAGAACAGATAGGGCTGCGGGCTTTCGTAAAACGAGGTTTTCACCGCCCAATCCTGATAGGCCATGTTCCACGGCTTGTAGAACGCGCCCTCCTCCGGCACATGGGCTTGATAGAAGCCGCCGTTTTCGATGTAGCGCGCCAGCTGATCCGGGTTGGCCTCGCCACGCCCCTCTGCCGTGCCATCACCGCGAAATCCGATCAGCGGCCCGACGCCGGGGCGGCGGATGTGGTTCACGATGTAATCGGCGTAATCCTTATACTTCGGCGTCCCATCTTCCTTAACCATCGGGGCCAGCCCCAACCGCGCGCCCAGATCCAGCAGCACCGATTGGAACGGCCGCACATCGCGATCAGGCTCCACCACCGGCCAGCGGATAGAA